>JANMSU010000268.1:0-20710 GCA_031389835.1 Chloroflexota bacterium | reverse complement strand
GTCGCGTTCGTCGGGGACTGCATCGTCATCTTCCTCGGGATGCTCGTGATCACGCCCGAGCCGAACTGGATGGTGTTCCCGCTCTTCGCCGTCCTCTTCATCATCACCGCGGCGTTCCGGCTTGGCGACTTTGGCGCGGGCGCAGCGACACTGATCGTCTCGCTCGAGTTCGTTGGGATCGCGATCTGGCGCGACAGCGCTCTCGGCCTGCCGATCCAGATCCCCTACCTCGCGTTCATCCTGGTCCTCTACAGCCTCACAGCGCTGATCGTGTCGGCGATGATCCGCGAGGTCGGCGTCATGCGCCGTGAGCGCACGGCCCTGATCCGCGACGCGAGCGACGTGGGAAACCTGCGACGTGCCGACAGCGAGCGACGCGAGCTGCTCGACCGCGAGCGCGCTGCGCGCACGGAGGCCGAGGTCGCAACGGCACGGCTCGAGGCGCTGCAGCGCATCACGGACGCCGCTCTGGCGCGCAGCGGGCTCGACGACCAGCTGTCCGAGATGCTGCGGCGGATCATGCCGGTCTTCGACGCGCATGCGGCGCTCGTGCTCGTGCCGGGTCAGCCCGGCGGCAGCTTTGCCGTGCGCGCCGCGGTCGGGATCGATCAGATGCTTCGCGCGCCGGTGCGCATCCGCGGCGGCGACGCCGAGCGCGCGATCCAGCTGCGCCGTCCGATGGCGATCCACGACCTCTCGGCCGCCGAGCTCGACGCGCTCGTCGGCACGCCGATCCAGGCATCCGTCGTGGCGCCGCTGCACGCCGAGGGTGAGCTCGTCGGTCTCCTGTATCTCGCCGGCGAGAGCGGGCATGCGTTCACGCCGGACGAGCTTGGTCTTCTCCGCCTCATCGCCGAACGGGTGGCCAGCACGCTCGACCGCGCCGCCCTGCTTGACGCGGAGCGGCGCGCGCGTGCGGCGGCGGAAGCGGCGGAGGGTCGCATGCGACTCCTGCTCCAGGCGGGTGAGGCGCTCGGTGAGGAGACCGCGGTGCAGCTGCGCCTCGAGCAGATCACGCGGCTCGCGGTGCCGAAGCTCGCCGACTTCTGCGCGGTCGATCTCCTTGAAGCGGACGGATCCCTACGGCGCGTGGCACTGGCCGCGCTGGACGTCGATGTGGAACGAGCGAACTGGGCAGTCGCAAGCCGCTATCGGCGTGATCCGCTCGGAACGCATCCGGTGTGGGAGGTGCTGCGCGACGCGCGGCCTCTCATCTGGGACGACGTCGACCCTGACCGCTTGCAGCGCCTCGCGCGGAACGGCGAGCACTTGCGCCAGCTGCTCGAGCGCGGCATCTGCTCGTGGATGGGCATCCCGCTGCAAGTTGAAGGGCAGGTGCGCGGCGCGATGTCGTTCACCAATGCGGAATCACAGCGCCGCTTCGCCCCGGAGGATCTCGCGACCGCAGAGGAACTCGCTGGACGCGTCGCGGCAGCCATCGCGCGGTCGCCGGGCGATACGATTGGGTGAGATGGCGATCGGACAGCAGCCCATCGCGCTCCGCCGCGACCTGGTCCGGATCTTCGGCGAGGACCGGCTGGTCGCTGTCATCCGCACCGCCACCCCTGAGATCGCCGAGCGAGCCGCGCGCGCGATGGCCGAGGCGGGCGTCCGCCTGGTCGAGATCACGCTCACCGTGCCCGACGCGTACGAGCTGATCGCGAAGCTCGCGACGGATGAGGCATTCGCGAAGCAGGGCGCGATCGTCGGCGCCGGCACCGTTATCTCCGGCGCGCAGGCGGAAGACTCGGTGCTCGCGGGCGCGCGTTTCCTCGTGAGCCCCGCTCTTGTTCCCGAGATGCTCGAGGTCGGTCGCGCGCGCGACGTCATGACCATGCCGGGGACGATGACGCCCAGCGAGATGGTGCGGGCCGCGGAGCTGGGTGCGGACTTCATCAAGATCTACCCGCTCGCAACGATCGGCGGACCGGACTTCGTCACCAACGTGAGGCGCGCGCTCGGGCACCTTCCGCTCGTTGCGACCGGGAACGTCGAGTACGACGAGATTCCGGCGTACTTCAAGGCCGGCGTCGTCGGATTCGGCATCGGCGGGCCACTCATCCGCGGCGACCTTCTGGACCGCGGCGACCACGCAGGTGTCGTAGCGAACGCGAAGCGCTTCCTGGCTGCGACCCGCCGGGCCTGATTTGCCTCGCGACCTACCGCTCGGCAACGGCGATTTCCTCGTCACGTTCGACGGGCGCTATCAGCTGCGCGACATCTATTACCCGCACGTCGGGCAGGAGAACCACACCGTCGGTGATCCCTGCCGCTTCGGCGCGTGGGCCGACGGTAAGTTCAGCTGGGTCGGCGGTGACGATTGGGAATACCACATCGCGTACGAGCACGAGACCCTCGTGGGTGACACGACGCTGCACAACGCGGCGCTGGGTCTGCGATTCCGTTGCCGCGACGCGGTCGACTTCGATCGGAACATCTACTTCAAAGAGGTCACCGTCGAGGACGAGCTCGGACGCGAACGCGAGATACGCGTGTTCCAGCACTTCGACGCGCACCTGTTCGGCAACGACGTCGGCGACTCAGCTTTCTACGACCCACGGTCGCAGGCGATCGTCCACTACAAGGGTCGGCGGGCGTTCCTCATCTCGGGGACCGCGGGCGGGCACTCCTTCGGGCTGACCTCGTTCGCTATCGGTCAGAAGGACGCACCGGGCAAAGAGGGCACCTGGCGGGACGCCGAAGATGGCGTGCTGTCACGGAACCCGGTGGCGCAGGGCTCGATCGACAGCGTTGGGATGCTCGGCTTCCGCGTCCCCGCGAACGGCAGCTCCACGGTCGTCTTCTGGATTGCCGCCGGCCAGTCCTACGACGAGGTGCGCGAGCTCGACAAGCTCGTGCGCGAGCGCGGGCCAGCGTCGTTCCTCGCGCGCACGAAGGACTATTGGCGGCTCTGGGCGAACAAGGACGAGTCGATCGCGGATCACCTACCGGCGGAGATCGCGCGGCTGTACAAGCGCTCGACGCTCATCATCCGCACGCAGGTCGATAACCGTGGAGCGATCATCGCGGGGAACGACTCCGACGTCCTTCGTTTCAACCGCGACACGTATTCGTACCTCTGGCCGCGCGACGGCGCCCTGGTCGCCGACGCCCTCGACCTCGCCGGCTACGGCGAGGTGACGCGCCGTTTCTTTTTCCTCTGCGGCGACCTCATGACGCGCGAGGGCTACCTGCTCCACAAGTACAACCCCGATGGCTCGCTCGGATCGTCGTGGCACGCGTGGTCCACACCGGAGGGGCGTCTCGAGCTGCCCATTCAGGAGGATGAGACGGGCCTGCCCATCTGGGCGCTGTGGCAGCACTACGAGCGCGACCGCGACATCGAATTCATCCGGCCGCTGTATCGCAAGCTCGTCCGCACCGGCGCGGACTTCATGGCGACGTTCCGCGAGGTTCACACCAAGCTTCCGGCGCCCTCGTTCGATCTATGGGAGGAGCGCCGGGGCATCCACGCCTTCACCACCGCCGCGGTGTGGGCCGGGCTTACCGCCGGGCGAAACTTCGCGGTCGCCTTTGGGCAGCACGAGCTGGCGAAGCGCTACGCCGTCGCTGCCCAGGAGATCCGCGAGGCAGCTCTGACGCATCTATGGGATCCGGATCGCGGTCGCTTCGTTCGCACCATCGCCGTCCTGCCCGACGGCATGATCGTCAAGGACGCGACGATCGACATATCAATCGCGGGCATCTTCCTGTTCGGCATGCTTCCCGCGGCCGATCCGCGAGTGGTCGCGACGATGAAGGCTATCGAGCAGCGCCTCACCGTGCGGACGGTGGTCGGCGGCATCGCGCGCTACGAGAACGACTACTACTTCCAGGTCTCGCAGGACGTCGCGAGCGTTCCAGGAAACCCGTGGTTCGTGAGCACGCTGTGGCTGGCTGAGTGGTACATCGCCACGGCCGCAACGCTTGATGATCTGGAGCGGCCGCTCGCGCTCCTGCGCTGGTGCGCGAGCAAGGCTCTTCCGTCGGGAGTCCTCGCCGAGCAGGTACATCCGTATACGGGCGAGCCGCTGTCGGTGTCCCCCCTTACGTGGTCACATGCCGCCTTCGTGAGCGCGGTCCAGCGTTACGCACGCGTGTCCGCGCGCATCCAGGGGAAGCTGCGGGACCGCGCGGTCCGCTCCGGTGAAGTGATCGCGTGACACGCGCATGGGGCCCTCGGTGGCGCGTCCTCGTCGTGTTCGCGTGTCTGCTACTGGCATGTCAGCCGAGTGTGGATCCCGTGCCGACCGCTCCGGTCGCGCCCGGCGTGGGCGCGCAGGCATCGTTCATCCTGGCGAATCCCGGTGGACTGCTGGCACTCGACAACACGGCTCGCACCCTCGGGCGCCTCGTCGATCTCCCATCGCAGAGCGCGCCATCGACGCCCTCGCTCCACCCGAGCGGAAAGTCGATCGTGTTCGCGCTCACGGGTCAGCCGGACCCCAAGCGCGGATTCGGGTCGGATCTGTACATCGTGAACATCGACGGCACCGGCTTGCGCGCCGTCGTGCAGCACGAGTCCGACAACGTCTTCTACGCGAGCCCGCGTTTCGACACGACCGGCAACATCATCTACTTCCACCGTCGCGCCGCGATCATCCAGAACGGATCCTTCACCGGCAACGACGATGCCCTCGAGCGAATGGATCTGCGCACCGGCGAGCGCAAGCGGCTTGTGAAAGACGGCGCCGATCCAACGATCAGCCCTGACGGACGAACGATGATCTACGTGCATCTAAAGGACGGGCAGGTCGACGCCCTGTGGCGCGCCGACATCGATGGAGCCAATGCAGGTCCACTCCTGCAAACACGGGACAAGTTCTGGTACCTGCAGGCGCCGCGGTTCTCGCCCAATGACTGCCTCGTGGCGTTCTCCGCCGCCGGCCACACCACCACGCGCGGGGGCGGCGGCAAGCTCGCGCATCTCGGTGTGCCGTCGGATCTGTTCATCGTCCCGTGCGACGGCAGTGGCGTGCGATCGATCGGACAGACCGGCGATGACGTCGTGCCCGCCTGGTCGCCCGACGGGACGAAGATCGCGTACGTGGGCCAGGGTGGGTTTTTCGTGCTCGACGTGAAGTCGGGCGTCGCGCGCACTGTCGCGCAGGGACAGGACTTCTTCTTCGGTGACCTGCTCTGGCTGAAGTGACCCGCGCGCGCCCTGATACGGCGACGATCGCGGCCTACGCCGCGATGATCGTCATCGCTGGAAGCAACTTCGTCGCCGTGCGCTTCAGCAACGAAGAATTGCCGCCGTTCTGGGGCGCCACATTGCGATTCGCCATCGCGTGCGCGCTGTTCTTCATCGTGATGCGTTGGCGGGGGGCCGCCCTTCCGCGAGGCCGCGCGCTCGCTGGAGTTGCGGTCTACGGCGCACTCGGGTTCGGCGCGTTCTACGCGCTGATGTACTGGGCTCTGGTCTCGGTACCGGCGGGGCTGGCATCGGTGCTCATCGCGCTCGTCCCGCTGCTCACGTTCTTCCTCGCGATCGCGCACGGCCTCGAGACCTTCCGCTTGCGCGGGCTGGTGGGCGCGCTCATCGCGGTCGCGGGCATCGCGGTCGTCTTCGCAGAACAGCTCGGCGGCACGGTCGAAATCGCGGCGCTCCTCGCCTGCATCGCCGCGGCGGTCTGCGCCGCGGAGTCGACCGTCCTGGCGAAGCTGTTCCCGCGCGTCGATCCGACCGCGACGAATGCGGTCGGCATCCTCGCCGGGCTGATGATACTGGCGCCGCTCTCGATCATCGCTGGAGAAGCGTGGACGATGCCGCAGCAAACGGACACGATCCTGGCGCTGCTCTACCTCGTGACGATCGGCTCGGTGGCGATGTTCGCGCTGTTCCTCTACGTGCTGCTGCGCTGGACCGCTACCGCCACGTCATACCTCCTCGTTCTGTCTCCGTTGGTGACCGTTGCGGTCGCTTCGCTCCTTGCGGGAGAGCAGATAACCCCGCAGTTCGCTCTCGGTGCCGCGCTCGTGGGCGCCGGTGTCTACGTTGGGGCGCTCTCCGCAGCAGGCTCCACACACATCGCCGCCCTCTCGCCCAAGGAGGGCTCGACCGAGGGTCGTATCCCCTGAGTTCTCGGCCTTGATGTGGCAGTGTCGGTCTGCCCGCATCGGGGCAACGGGGAAGGGGACATGTCGTGAAACTACTCACAAGCGGCCTTTGCATGGCCGCGATGCTCTTGGCGTTCGTCGCGCAGCCGACCGCCGCGGCAGACCCGCAACAGGACGCTCTCCTCAGGGCCGTGAACGACTACCGGGCGTCGCGTGGTCTCGCGACCGTGGTCGTGAGTCCGACCCTTCAGGCGGCGGCGCAGTTCATGGCCGACGACGTCGCGCGACACGGCTTTCCCGCCGTCCCGCACCGTTCGACCGACGGGCGCACCGCGAGGCAGCGGATGTCGGATGCCGGTTATCTCGTGAGCGCGTCGTTCTCCAGCGAGATCATCGCTTGGGGCGCGCCGAGCGTGGATGGCGCGATGCGGCTCTGGCTTAACTCGCCGCCGCACTGGGCGGAGCTCAATGACGGGCGCTATCGCGCAGCTGGCCTCGGCGTCGCGTGCGGCGGAGCGTTTCCGTGCGTCTGGGTCGTGACGTTCGGATCGGTCGTCGATCGGCCTCCGCTGCCACAGTTCCAGACGGCCTTCTATACGCAGTCCGCGTATCCGGCGGTCGCGCCAGGCCAGACCGCGGAATGGGTCATCGCCCTTACGAACACCGGGACGACGGGCTGGGATCTCGGTCAGTCGACGGCGCTCCGTCTGGGGACCTGGAGCCCTCAGGATGCGCCGAGCATGCTGGCGTCATCGGCGTGGATCGCCCCGAATCGTCCCGCGCAGCAGACGACGACGTGGGTCGGACCGGGACAGCAGGCCTGGTTCCGCGTGCAGCTCCAGGCGCCGAGCGCGCCCGGGGTCTATCGCCTCTATGTCCGACCGGTGATCGATGGCATCAAATGGCTTGAGGACTTTGGGGCGTATGTGGACGTGAGCGTGCATTAGGCCGTTCGCGCGAGCAGATCCCAGATCCAGCCAAAGAGACCGACGGCCGTCACCGCGAGAACGACACCGATAAGCGGACTCAGAAAAATGCCCAGCAGCGTTAGCGCGACTGGGAGCAGCCTATTCGCGGATTTCGAGCTGCGCTGGGTCCCACACGCTCCGAGTTATGACGTTGAGCGGATTGGTGTCGACGACGAGGGCGCCGCTCGGCTGCTGAGTGATGTGGAAGAGGTCGAGAGGTCGCGGCGCGGGATTCCGGAGGACCGCTGCGGTGTGCTTGTCATAGCGAGAGCCATGGCATGGACACTCGAACTGATCGCCTGCGACGGAGAACGGAACGGTGCAGCCGAGATGGGTGCACTTACGGTACGCGGCGATGACTCCCCCCGGCGCATGCAGCAGGAAGAAACGGCCCTCACGAAAGAGGATCGGGCGATCGTTCGTCTGCGCGAACTGGGCGAAGATCTCGGCCGCGGTTCCGACGGCGACGGGGGCGCCGAGACCGGTGATGCGCGTCACGCGCAGGAACGGCGCGACGGCCGCGGCCAGCTCCACGACGATCAGCGTCACGACTCCGGCAAACCCAACGCGCAGGAGCTGGCGTCGCTGAAGACGTGTGGTGTCGATGGCCGTGGGGCGTATCACGCCGCGATTCTATTTGGCTCTCGTGAATGGAAGTCCAATATCTCTTTGGAATGACCGCGATTCGCTAGGCGCTGGGCGGCAGCCGATATCCCGCGAGCGCCGGCTCGCCGCGGAGCTTCGCGAAGCCCGGCTTGATCGTGCCGTAGATATGCGTGAGGCGCTCGTCGTAACCGATGAAGGCACTCTTCATCGCGTTCATCGTGAGCGTCTCGACGTCAGCCAGCGTGAGAGCGAACGCGCGCGACAGACGGCGGAACTCCTCGGAGAGCGTGACATCCGACATGAGGCGGTTGTCGGTGTTCACGGTCACCCGGAACCGCTGCGTCATGAAGTGACGGATCGGATGCTCCTCGAGCGTGGGCACCGCGCCCGTGTCGACGTTGCTCGACGGACACAGCTCGAGCGGAATGCGTTTGTCGCGGATGTACGCCGCGAGTGGGCCGAGCTTCACGACCGTCGCCGCGCCACCCGGGCCTGCGTCCGCGACCGCCATGTCTTCGATGAGCCGCACGCCGTGCCCGATGCGGTGCGCGCCGCAGTACTGCAGCGCCTGCCAGATCGACCTCGGACCAAAGGCTTCTCCGGCGTGGATCGTGATCGAGAAGTTCTCGCGGCGGCAGAGCTGGAACGCCTCGAGGTGGGCCTTTGGCGGATGGCCGGCCTCCTCGCCGGCGATGTCGAAGCCCACCACACCCTGCTCGCGGTGGGCGACCGCGAGCTCGGCCATCTCGAGCGAGTCGGTGCGATCGCGCATCGCGCAGATGATCTGGCGCAGCGTGATCGAATACTGCGATTCCGCGCGCTCGAAGCCACGCACGACGGCGGTGACGACCTGCTCGAGATTGAGGCCACTCCGCGTGCTGAACACCGGCGCATAACGGACCTCCGCGTAGACGATCCCGTCACGCGCAAGGTCCTCGCCGCATTCGTACGCCACCCGCTCGATCGCCTCGACGGTCTGCATGACCGCGATCGTGTGCGCGAAGCCACGGAGGTAAAGCGAGAGCGATCCGCTCGCGGCGCTCGCGTGGAACCAGCGCGCGAGCTCTCCCGGATCCGTGGTCGGTAGCCCCTCGTACTTCTGATCTCGCGCGAGCTCGACGATCGTGCCCGGCCGCAGTCCGCCGTCGAGGTGATCGTGGAGGAGCACCTTTGGCGCGGCGCGGAGCGTTTCGAGGGACAGCATCGCGTGAATGATGCGCTACGCCGTGCGCGTCGCTTGACGCGGATCGTCGCCCGGGACAACGTGCCAGCCGGAGCGCGAAGACGCGCCGAAGACGATGTCGTCCGGCCGTACCGGCACGCGCTCCAGCGCGCGGCCCGTCGCCCCGCGGATCGCGGCGACGATGGCGGGCGTGCTCGAGATCGTCGGCGGCTCGCCGACGCCCTTCGCGCCGTACGGCCCGTCGGGATGCGGGAACTCGATCAGATCGCAGACCACCGGTGGCATGTCGAGCATCGTCGGCAGCAGGTAATCGGTGAATGACGCGTTCCGCACCGCACCGTCCTTCAACTGGACCTCCTCCATCACGGCGAGGCCAAGCCCCTGCGCGATTCCGCCTTCCAGCTGCCCGATGACGGCGAGCGGATTGATCGCCTTTCCGACGTCCTGCGCGGTCGCGATCTGCACCACCTTCACCAGACCGGTGTCCACGTCGACGTCGACGACAGCGCGGTGCGCGGCGAAAAGGAACGCGACGTGCCCGTCGTTCTGGGTCGTGTCGTTGCGCTTCTCGGTCGGGCGATGGCGGTGTGTCACAAGGCGTTCGACCGGCGTGTCCAGGAGCTGCGCGATATCCACCTGATCGATGCGAAGACCGCGCTGGCCGGCGCGGTTCGCGAGCTCGACCTTCACCTCGCGACACGCCGCGAGCACAGCGCCACCGGTCATCCACGTTTGTCGCGACGCGGACGACGAGCCGGCGGAGCCGATCGTCGTGTCCGGGGTCTCGACGATGACGCGCTGGACGCCCAGCTCGGTGCGCGCAATCTGCTCGCACACCAGCACGATCCCCTGCCCCACCTCGGACGCGGCGGTGTGCACGCGAACGACGCCGCCTTCCCCGTCGCGCTCGACGCGGACGCGCGCGGTCGAGAAGTCGTCGAACTCGTGCGAATAGCAGACGTTCTTCATCCCGACCGCGAAGCCGACCCCGCGCCGGACACCCTCGCCGCGCGTGAGGTTGCCCGTGCCACCGGGCAGCTCCAGCGGGTCGTTGGATGAACGCGGCGGTGGCAGCGGCAGGGCCGCGCAGCGGTTGATCACCTCGGCGACCGGCGCGGAGCCCTCCACTGGCTGGTTGGTCACGATGCGGTCGCCGTTCTCGAGCGCGTTCCGCGCACGCAGCTCGATCGGATCCATCCCCAGCGCGGCGGCGAGCTTGTCCATCTGCGCCTCGTACGCGAAGCACGACTGGACCGCGCCGAACCCGCGCATCGCGCCGGTCGGTGGATTGTTCGTATACGCGCCGACGGCGTGGATCAGCGCGTTCGGGACGCGGTACGGCCCGGCGCCGAAGCACGCGGCGTTGGCGACGACCGCGAACGTGGACGAGGCATACGCGCCACCGTCGAGCACGATCGTCGCGCGCACGAACACGAGCTCTCCGTTGCGCGTCGCGCCGTGCTGGTACCACATCCGCGCGGGGTGGCGATGCACGTGTCCGTAGAAGGACTCTTCGCGTCCATACGTCATGCGCACAGCGCGTTTGGTCGCGAGCGCGAGAAGGCAGACGTGGATCTGCAGCGTGACGTCCTCACGCGCGCCGAACGCGCCGCCGACCCCAGCGAGCACGAGCCGCACCTTCTCTTCCGGGAGTCCCAGGCACGGCGCGATCTGGCGCAGGTCCTCGTGCAGCCACTGCGTCGCGATGTAGAGCGTCACCCCACCGTCCTGGCCCGGTATGGCGAGGCCCGCTTCCGGCCCGAGCGCGGCCTGATCTTGCATCGCGACCTCGTATTCGCCCTCGACAACCACATCAGCCTTCGCGTCCGGGTCGCCGTGCACCACACGCACGTCTTCAATCACGTTGCCGTCCTTCGGATCGTGGAGCGTCGGAGCATCCGGCTGTAGCGCGCCGACCACGTCGGTCACCGAGGGCAGCGGCTCGTACTGGATCTGGATCGCCCTCGTCGCGAGACGCGCCTGCTCGGGGTCGTCCGCAGCGACGATCGCGACGGCCTCGCCAACGTAGCGCACGACACCGGTCGCGAGCACCGGCTGGTCCGAGCGCATGAGGCCGAACTTCTCGCGGGTGGGAAGGTCGTCGGACGTGATCACCGCGCGCACGCCGGGCATGCCGCGAGCGGCCGAGACATCGACGGCGACGATGCGCGCGTGCGCGTGCGGGCTGCGCAGCGTCGCTCCGTACAGCATGCCCTCGCGCGAGAGATCGCTCCCGTAGAGAAACTCGCCTCGCACTTTCGGCGGCGCATCGACGCGCGGAGCGGATTCCCCGACGACGCCGCGCAGACGTGGCTTGGTCGGAGCGAGCGTCATGCGCCGTAGCCCTTCGTCGCGGAGCGGCGCACCGCCTCGAGGATCTTGCCATAGCCGGTACAGCGGCAGATGTTCCCCGACAGCGCCTCGCGGATCTCGGGGTCGGTCGGCTCGGGGTTGTCGCGCAGGAGCGCGGCGGTCGCCACGATGAAGCCGGGCGTGCAGAAGCCGCACTGCACCGCGCCCGCCTCGACGAACGCGCGCTGCACCGGATGCATGTGCTCCCCGTCGGCGAGGTCCTCGACGGTGCGGACGTCGCGGCCCTCTGCGGAGCCTGCCAGGACGAGGCACGCGCAGACCAACTGGCCGTCCATCAGCACCGAACACGACCCGCACTCGCCCTGGTCGCAGGCGTTCTTGCTGCCCCAGAGACCGAGACGCTCGCGAAGCACGGTGAGCAGGCTCTCGTGCTCGCGCACCTCGGCCTCGCGCTCACCGCCATTGACCTGGAGCTTGACCCTCACGCGATCGACCACACGCGCGCAAGAGCCCGTGTGGCCATGACGGCGAGAACGTGTCGCCGATACGCGGCCGTGCCGCGCTGATCGTCGATGGGGCGCGCGGCGCTGGCGACGAGACGGCCGAACTCCTGCAGCTCGCCGTCGCTCGGCTCGAGACGACGCTCCCAGCCGTGCGCCTCGAGCAGCGCCGCCGCGAACTTCTCCGCCTCAGGGGCGCGGAGGATCGTCGGCCCGCACGAGCCGAGGCCGACGCCGACGCGATGACGAGCGCGATCTATCACGAGTGCCAGCCCCGCGACGGCGATCACCATCGCGTTGCGCGTGCCCACCTTCATAAACGTCTGCGCAGCCCCAGCATCGTCCCACTCCGCGCCGACGACGACCTCATCCGCGCGACGGACGTTCTTCTTCGGGCCGGTCATGAACTCGGTGAACTTCACGCGCCGCTCGCCGACCTTCGATCGCAGGACGATCGTCGCGTCGAGCGCAGCGAGCACCGGCAGCATGTCACCCGCCGGTGAGCTCGTCGCGATGTTCCCGCCAAGCGTCCCTGCGTTGCGGATCTGCGGAGAGCCGACGGTCCGCGCGGCTTCGCGAAGCGCTGCGGATCCGACATCCTCCGCGAGCATCCGTGTGTACGTGACACCCGCGCCCATCCGCACGCGGCCGTTACGTTCGAGGTGCGCCAGCTCCGGAACGCGGTTGATCGCGAGCACACGCCCGGGACGCTTCCGGCCGAAGTTCAGGTCGACCATCAGGTCGGTGCCGCCGGCTAGAAGTGTCACGTCGGTGGCGCTGGAAAGGTGATCGACTACGTCGTCCAAACTCCGCGCGACCGCAATGCTCACGCGCGGATTATCGCTTTCGTCCTCGCAGCCGGACGCCTAGCATGACCGCGTTCGAAGGGGAGGAAGCTTGACGGAGGCTGAGGCGCGCGGCGCGGACGACGCGGATCTTGCGGTGGCGCTGGCGAGCGCCCGCGAGCAGCAGGCCGCCGTTTCGGACATTCTCCGCGTGATCTCGCGGTCCAAGGACCTGCTGGAGGTCTTTGATGTCATCGCGACGAGTGCGCGACGTTTCTGTGCCGCCGAGGACGCAATGGTCGCGCTCGTCGAAGGCGACCGGCTGGTCGGCAAGGCTCACGAGGGGGCGGTCGGTTGGGTCGTCGGGTCTGTGCTGTTGGACCGGCAACTTCCCGCCGCACGCTGCATCGTCGACGGGAAAACGATCCACGTGCGCGACATGCAGACCGACACGAGTGAAGACTTCAAGGGCGCTCGGGAGATCGCGGTGAGGCATGGCATCCGCACCGTGCTCGCGACACCGATGTTCCACGACGGCAAGGCGATCGGCTCGATCACCCTGCGACGCACGGAGGTCCGCCCTTTCACGAACGAGCAGATCGAGCTGGTTCGTACCTTCGCCGATCAGGCCGCCATCGCGATCGAGAACGTGCGGCTCTTCAACGAGACGAAGGACGCCCTCGACCAGCAGACCGCCACCGCCGACGTGCTAAAAACGATCAGCCGCTCCGCCTTCGACCTGCAAGCCGTGTTCGATGTGGTAGTCGAGAACGCGACGAAGCTCTGTCGTGGCGAGTGGGGGTACCTTTTCCGCAAGGAGGGTGATGTCTTTCGCCTGATCGCGACGCACGGCGGCACCCCCGCGCTGATCGAATACGAGCGCGCGCACCCGACTGTCATAAGCGATCGGACACTGATCGGACGCGTCGCCCTGCGAAGAGGCGTCGTCCACATCCCAGACCTCTTCGACGATCCGGACTACGACTGGCCTTCGAACCGCGAGCACGGAGTCCACACGGTCCTGGGTGTGCCGATCTTCCGTGCCGATGAAGTGGTCGGCGCGATCGGGGTAGCTCGGAACGAGCGCAGCCCATTCTCGGACGCGGACATCCGGCTCGTGCAGACTTTCGCTGATCAAGCGACGATCGCGATGGAGAACGTCCGTCTCTTCAACGAGACAAAGGAATCGCTCGAACGCCAGACCGCGCTCGCGGAGATCCTCCGCGTCATCGCGTCGTCGCCGTCGGATCAGCAGCCCGTCGTGGACGCCATCGCGCGGAGCACGACGCAGTATTGCGGGGCGGAGGACGCCGTGGTGTTCCTCGTCGAGGGCAGCGTGCTCCGCCGCGTCGCGCATCACGGACGCCTACCAGTGGTTTCGAGCCCCATCCTGCCCATTGAGCGCGGCGCGGTAGCCGGGCGCGCGGTCCTCGAGCGGCGCACCGTATACGTCGCGGACGTCGCCGGCGCTGAAGGCGAAGACTTCCTCACTACGCGAGCGCGAGCGGCAGTCACGGGACAACGGGGAACTCTAGCGACTCCGATGCTGCGCGAGGGCGCGCCTATCGGGGTGATCCTCCTGCGCAGGATGGAGGCGACAGGTTTCACGGCGAGCCAGATGCAACTGGTCGAAGCGTTCGCCGACCAAGCTGTGATCGCGATCGAGAACGTACGTCTTTTCAACGAGAAGAATGAGTCGCTGGAACGGCAGACCGCGGTCAGCGAGATCCTTCGTGTGATCGCATCGTCGCCTTCGGACCAGCAGCCCGTGTTCGACGCCATCGCCCTGAACGCGACGCGCTACTGCGGCGCCGCGGACGCGCTCGTGCTGCTCGTGCACGGAGACGGGATCAAGCGCGTGGCGCACCACGGGAGCCTCGAGATCGTGGCCAATCCGAACGTCCCGCTGGTGCGCACGGCTGTCCCCGGGCGGGCGATCCTCGATCGCCGAACCGTCCTGGTGGCGGACATCACCGGGCCGGCCGGCGACGAGTTCCCGACCTCTCGCTTGCGTGCTGCGGAGCTTGGGGACCGCGGGCTGCTCGCCACCCCGCTCATTCGCGAGGGAAAGGGGATCGGCGCGATCCTCCTACGCCGGCGCGACACGGATGGTTTCACACCAAGCCAGATCCAGCTCGCGGAGGCGTTCGCGGACCAAGCCGTCATCGCCATCGAGAACGTGCGGATGTTCAACGAGACGAAGGAGGCCTTGAAGCAACGCACAGCGACGAGCGAGATCCTGCGCGTGATCAGCGAAACGCTTGGGGACCCGCAACCAGTGATGCAGGCGATCGTCGATACGGTCCTCGCCGTGTGTTCCGCGGACAGCGCCGGCTTCTTCCGCCGCTCGGGCGACGATCTGATACTCCGCGCCGTGAGTGGCACCTGGAGGGGCCCGCGCCCATCAGACCTCGGGCCCCAGCTGCCGTTCCATGGCGACTCGATCGTCGTCTCAGCCCTTGAGGAAGGCCGCTATCAACATGTCGTCGACACCTCGGCGGACCCGCGTTACGACGCGGCTGCGCAGTGGAGCCGCACGCGTCTCGCCGTCCCGGTTCTGCGTGGGTCGGAGACGCTGGGCGTGATACGCGTGGGACGTAGCGAGCCGGGAGGCTTCAGCGAACGTGAGATCCATCTGGTCGAAGGGTTCGCTGAGCAGGCCGCAATCGCGTTCGAGAACGCACGGCTGTTCAACGAGACGAAGGAGGCGCTCGAGCGTCAGACTGCCCTTAGCGAAATCTTGAGTGCGATCTCCGCCTCTCCCACCGAAGCACAGCCCGTCTTCGAGGCGATCGCACGAAACGCAGCGCGCTACTGCGTGGCGGAGGATGCGGTCGTTGCGCTCGTCCATGGGGACAAGCTGCACATTGACGCTCATCACGGCCCTGTCGGAGTGAAGCCTGAGCTCTACGAATGGCAGCTTGATCGATCCACGGTCAGCGGCCGCTCGATCATGGACCGCATGGTCGTGCAGGTCGAGGATCTGCAAGCAGCCGAGGCCGACTTCCCCCTCGGTGCGGCGCAGGCGCATGAGTTTGGTTACCGCACGACCCTTGCGGCACCGCTGCTGAGGAAGGGCGAGCCGATCGGCGCGCTCCTGTTACGACGCCTCCAAGTTCGCCCGTTCGCCCCGCGCCAGGTCGAGCTCCTGCGAGCGTTCGCAGACCAAGCAGTCATCGCCATCGAGAACGTGCGCCTCTTCAACGAGACGAAAGAGGCGCTGCAGCGGCAAACGGCGGTCGCGCAAGTCCTGAGCGCAATCAGCCAGAGCGGCTTCGAGCTGAAGCCCGTGCTCGAGACAGTCGTCGAACACGCGACGAAGCTGTGCGCCGCGCAACAGGGCTTTATCTATCGACGCGAAAGCGACATTTACCGCCTCGCGGTCGCACATGGCATCACGCCTGAATTCAAAGCATTCACCGAAGCGAATCCACTCAATCCGATGGGCCGCGGAACGATCACCGGACGCGCGGCGCAGGACCGCACGACCGTGCACGTGCCTGACGTCCTCAAAGATTCTGAGTACACCTATTGGGAGGCCCAGCGCCTCGGCAATTTCCGCGCGCTGCTGGGCGTGCCGATGATCCGCGACGACGAAGTGATCGGAGTGATGTTGCTGTGGCGCACCGAGCCACAGCCTTTCACCGAGGAGCAGATCGCGCTTGTGACGACGTTCGCGAACCAAGCGACGATCGCGATCGAGAACGTCCGGTTGTTCGACGAAACCAAAGAGGCGCTCGAGCAGCAGACCGCGGTCGGCGAGGTATTGAAGGCCATTAGCCGTTCGGCGTTCGACCTGGACCCCATCCTGGGCACCGTTGTCGAGAACGCCGCGCGCCTGGCGGACGCGGACTTCGCGTGGATCGCCCGGCGCGAGAAAGGTCAGCTTGTTGGCGGCGCCCGCTATGCGAGCGACGGCGATATCTCACCTTTCGCAGGGCTCGCGGCGGTGATAGCCACCGCTCGATCAAATCCGACTGGCGAGAGTATTAGCGCGCGCGTCCTGAATACACATCGAACGATCCATATCGAGGACATCACCCTCGATCCTGAGTTGGCTGCGGCGTCGCCAGTGGCAAAGGCCACCGGGTCGCGGACCGTGCTGGCGGTGCCACTTCTTGCAGAAGGTGAGGTGATCGGGGCGATCCTGGTCACACGCCGAGCCGTGCGGGGCTTCACGGACAGGGAGGTCAAGGTCGTCGAGACGTTCGCGGATCAGGCCGCCATCGCAATCCAGAACGTCCGGCTGTTCAACGAGATACAGGACAAGAGCCAGCAGTTGGAGGTCGCCAACCGCCACAAGAGCGAGTTCCTCGCGAACATGTCTCACGAGCTCCGAACACCACTCAACGCGATCATCGGGTTCTCGGAGGTCTTGGTGCAGGGGCTCTTCGGAGACGTGAACGAGAAGCAGCGTGAATACCTGCAGGACGTCATCGGGTCAGGTCAGCACCTCCTCTCGCTGATCAACGACATCCTCGATCTGTCCAAGATCGAGGCCGGCCGCATGGAGCTCGAGCTGTCGACGTTCAACTTCCGCGATGCGCTCCAAAGTGGGGTGACGATCGTTCGCGAGCGCGCGTCCCGGCACAACATCACGCTCGCCGTGAGCGTTTCGGAAGAGCTCGTTCCGGTCGAAGCGGACGAGCGCAAGGTGAAACAGATCATGTACAACCTGCTCTCGAACGCCGTGAAGTTCACACCCGACGGTGGGCGAGTGGATGTGGCGGTTCGTCGCGACAACGGCGACCTCCGCGTCGAGGTTCGAGACAATGGGATCGGCATCGCGGATGCCGATCAGGCCAGGATCTTCGAGGAGTTCCGCCAAGTGGGCCGCGAACGGTCGCGCGAGGGCACCGGGCTGGGCCTGACGCTGACGAAACGTTTCGTCGAGCTCCACGGTGGACGGATCTGGGTCGAGAGCAGTCCGGGACAGGGCAGCACGTTCGCGTTCACGCTGCCGCTGCGGCAGGCCGCGGCGGTGCGCGCGTGAAAGAGCTGATCCTCATCGTCGAGGACAACGACAAGAACATGAAGCTGACGCGCGATCTTCTTCGCTTCCACGGCTTCGAGACGATCGAGGCGAGGAGCGCTGAGGACGGCATCGCTCTCGCGCGCGAACGCAGGCCCCACCTGGTCCTCATGGACATCCAGCTCCCGGGTATGGACGGCGTGAGCGCGCTCCGCGAGCTCAGACAGGACACGGCGACTGCGGCGATCCCCGTCGTCGCACTGACCGCGTCGGTGATGAAGGAGGACCGCGAGCGCTTCGACAAGGCCGGGTTCGACGGTTTCATCACCAAGCCGATATCGGTGAAGGAGTTCCCCGATCAGGTGCGCAGTTACCTCCACGGTCGAACGCCATGAAGCGACGCCCGAAGATCCTCGCGGTCGACGACACTCCCGAGAATCTGAAGCTTCTCGACGCGATCCTCTCGACGCGCGGATACGAGCTGGCGACCGCCGCGAATGGGACGACCGCGCTCGAGATGCTGGGTGCGCTGCAGCCTGATCTCGTGCTACTCGACATCGTCATGCCCGGTCTCAACGGCTACGACGTCTGCCGCCGGCTGCGCGACGATCCCGCAACGCGTTTTCTGCCGATCGTGATGATCACAGCGAGCGGCGATCAGGAGCGGGTGCAGGCCTTGGAGGCCGGCGCGGACGACTTCATCACGAAGCCCTTCAACCAGCTCGAGCTGCTTGCCCGCGTGCGCTCCCTCCTTCGCCTCAAGGAGTACTACGACACGATCAAGCAACAATCGAGCGAGCTCGCGGAATGGAATCGCACGCTCGAGGCTCGCGTGAAGGATCAGGTCGAGGAGATCGAGCGCGTAAGCCGACTGCGACGCTTCCTGTCGCCGCAGATCGCGGAGCTCGTTCTCTCACAGGAGGCGCTGCTGCAGCCGCACCGACGGGAGATCAGCGTCGTGTTCTGCGATCTCCGCGGATTCACCACGTTCTCGGAGACCGCCGAGCCCGAGGAGTCGCTGGCGGTGTTGCGTGACTACCACCAGGCGGTCGGCGCCGCGGTGTTCCGCCACGAGGGGACGCTCGAGCACTTCGCGGGCGACGGCGTCATGGTGTGGTTCAACGATCCGGTGACCCAGGAGGACCACGCTCTGCGCGCGGCCCGCATGGCGCTAGCGGTGCGCGACCGCATGGCTGAGCTATTCGAGAAGTGGAAGAAGCGCGGGCACGCGCTGGGATTTGGAGCGGGCATCGCGATGGGACACGCGACGCTCGGCCGCATCGGCTTCGAGGGCCGGTACGACTACGGCGCGGTGGGAAACGTGACCAATCTCGCGCAGAGGCTTTCGGCCGAGGCCAAGCCCGGTCAGATACTCGTCAGCCAGCGTGTCTTCTCGGCGATAGAAGGAGCCGTCGAATCGGAGAGCGTTGGGGAGGTCGCGCTCAAGGGGTACTCACGGCCAGTGGCTGCGTACAGCGTCATCGCGCTGCAGGCGATCGCTCGTCCGTCCGTCGAGTGACTTGGAGTCGCCGCGGGCTCCTCGGTGTCGTCAAGTCGCTTACGGGCCGACCGCACAAGCGTCGTAAGTAGCCCTTTTCACGAACCGTCCCCAGGGTCCATCATGACCGGATGAAGAGTCGCACTCAGCCGCAGCGAGTGCTGGTCGTCGAGGACGTCGCGGATCTCCGCGACTTCTACGCGATCCTCCTGCGGGAGGAGGGCTACGAGGTGGCCTGCGCGTCTGACGGCAGCGACGCCCTCCGCTGGCTGTCCTGGCGACCCGACGTGATCTTGCTCGACCTCATGATGCCGGTGATGAACGGGTACGAGTTCTACGCGAAGATGCGCGACCTTCCGGGCGAGCATCCGCCGGTGATCGTCGTTTCCGCCGTCGCGCCGATGCGCAGCGCCCTACCCGGCATCCATGCCGCGCTCCCAAAGCCGTTCGACTTCACCCAGCTGCTGCACCGCGTACAGGCGGCGGTGTTGCACGGGCCGAGCGCGACCGCCAGCGCGAACTAGGCGACCTTCGCGCGCTCGAGCAGCGCCGGTAGCGCTTCCGCGGCCTTCGCGCGAACCTCGGTCGGATCGAACAAGAGTGGCGCGCCGCCTCGCACGATGAACGTTCCGTCGATCAGCACGTCGCGCACGCCGCGCGAACCACCGCCGAACACGATGCGCGCGACCGGATCGCCACCCGGACCCGCAAGCCGCTCGCTGTCGATGATGACGATGTCCGCGCGTCTTCCGACCACGAGCGAGCCGATGTCCTCTTCGAGGTGAAGCGCTCGCGCTCCGTCGCGGGTCGCCATCACCAGAGCATCGGCCGCGGTGAGCGCGCCCTGACCGCGCAGCGTGCGCGCGAGGAGGGTCGCGAGGCGCAGCTCTTGGAAGCCATCGAGCTCGTTGTTGCAGGCAGCCCCGTCGGCGCCGATCCCCACGGTGACGCGCGCTTGTCGCAGGCGGACCACGTCGGCGACGCCGGAGCCGAGCTTGAGATTCGACGACGGGCAGTGGGTGACCGCGCTCCCGCTCTCGCGCAGGAGCGCCAGCTCCGCATCGTCGATGTGCACGCCATGCGCGATGACCGTCCGCGGCGTCGCGATGCCCACCTGCGCGAGGTAGCCGATCGGCGACATGCCGGTCACGCCCTGCACCGCGGCCCGCTCCTCGACGCTTTCGTTGGAGTGCGTGTGCACCAGCGTTTCGCTCATCTTCGCCAGCATCGCGACAGCCTCAAGGAGCTCGCGCGTGCAGGAGAGGGCGAAGCGTGGCGCGTACGCGTAGCCGATGCGTCCCGCGCCGGCCTTGTTCCAGCGCTTTAGAAGAGCCGCGCTGGCATCGAGCGACGCCCGCGTGCTCTCGAGCAGGTCCGGTGGAACGTGCTCGCCCATATCCATCATCGCCTGACCGAACCGCGCTCGGATGCCCGAGCGCACGAGCTCTTCCGCCACAACGTCGCCCCAGCGCGTCGTGCCCATGTCGAGGATCGTCGTCGTCCCGGTGGTAATGAGCTCGCCCAGGCCTAGTCGCACGCAGGCTCGAACGGATGCCTCGTCGTGCGCGGCCTCGAGGGGCCAGATGAAGCGACGCAGCCACTCGAGGAGACCGAGGTCCTCGGCGAGGCCACGGAACATCGTCTGCACCAGATGCACGTGCGTCTGGACCAGCCCCGGCATCAAGTAGCAGCCCGAGCAGTCGACCACCTCGGTGTCCGGCGGCGTCTGCAGGTCGGTGCCGATCTGACCGATGCGCGCGCCGCTCACGAGGATGTCGGCGGTCGTCGGACGCGCTCCATCGGCCATCGGGAGCAGCGTTCCGCC
>JANMSU010000238.1:0-15288 GCA_031389835.1 Chloroflexota bacterium | reverse complement strand
CCGACTCCGCGCCGGCGGGATCGAGGTTCGCGGTCGGCTCATCGAGCAGCAGCAGGCGCGGACGCAGTGCGAGCGCGCCCGCGATCGCGAGGCGCTGCTTCTCGCCCCCGGAGAGCGCCGTGGTGGGATGGCCTTCGGGGTAGGGGAAATGCACTTGAGCCAGCGCGCGGTGCACGCGTGGCCAGATCGCTTCGGTCGGAACGCAGTGGTTCTCGAGCCCGAACGCGACGTCGTCACCGGCGCGTGCCATGACGAGCTGCGTCTCCGGATCCTGGAACACGATCCCGGTCACGTCGCGCGCGTCCTGTGGCGGCCGTCCATCCACGCGGAGCTCGCCCTCGGATTCGCCGCCGCCGGACGGATCGAGCAGTCCGGCTAGCGCCGTAAGAAGCGTGCTCTTCCCCGCGCCCGATGCTCCAAGCAGAAGCACGCATTCGCCAGGCTCGATGCGCAGGTCAAGTCCGCGCACCGCCCAGGCCTTGCGCCCGGCGTGGCGCCAGCCCCAGCCCTTCGCCTCGACCGTGGCGCCCTCGCTGCGGGTCACTGGGAGACGAATCTAAACGCGCTGCTGGGTCCGGCCCGATGGGAACTGTGCGAGCACGCCGGTCTGCACGAGCGCGCGGGTCAGCCACCAGGATCCGAACCCCGCGATGACCAGCGCGGAGATCAGCATGAAGACGCCGATCAGGATTTGGTCGGCGAGCGGCAACGCGGCGTAGTAAAGCGGCGTGTCGTGGAGCCAGGCGCCGATCGCCGACAGCGCCGATGCGAGCAGGGCCGCGACCAGATCCCAGCGGCGGTAGCGGAAGAGCGCGAACGCGAGCTCCGCGCCCGCGCCTTGAAAGACACCCGAGAGCGCGGCATCGAGACCCCACTGCGATCCGAGGATGAGCGACAGAGTGGCAGCCACGAGCTCGGCGAAGAACGCCGCGCCAGGCTTCTGGACGATGAGTCCCGCGACGATGCCTGGGATCAGCCAGGTGCCGTACAAGATGTTCTGTGCCGGCGGGATCGCCACGAATAGGGGAGTGGCCGCGATCCACAGCGCATTCCAGCCCCAGATCACGACGCCGAACGCGACCGCGATCGCGGCCGTGACGACGATATCGACGGTACGCCATGACCCTTGACGTTTCACGAGGCACCTCCAGCGCGTGTTTCGATGACGAGCAGCACACCGCGTTCGCACGTGACCGAAGCGCCCGCGGACACCACCAGGTTCGAGAGGCCGCGCACGGCGCCGAACGACAGCTTCTCGCCGGCCAGCGGATAGCGAAGACGATGCGTGCGGACGCCCTCCGCGTCCCCGCGCACCGCGAGCAGCGTCACGAGGTCCCCGGGCGCGCCGGCGAGCTCGAGCCGATCCCCCCCGTGCAGCGCGCGCACCGTCACGTCGCCGCGGACCGCGCGCATCGGCGTTCCGCGGTAGCCCACGGCGGCGATCAGGAGCGTGTTCGCGAGCTCGTGGTCGAAGCGGGCGCCGCCCAGGATGCCCAGCAGCACAAACTCATCGGCCTTTGCCTGAATGGCGTATGCGATGGCGAGTTCCAGATCCGACTCGTCCTTCTCGGGGGAGAAGGGGAGGACCGCGACGCCTCGCTCGCCGTACTGGAGCGCGCGCTCCATCCCGAGCGAGTCGAGATCGCCCACGATGGCGTGGGGCATGACACCCCACTGCTCGAGCGCGAGCGTCCCACCGTCCGCGGCCACGATGAGATCCGCGCCATCCAGGTGCGCCCGGTCGCGCGGATCGACGTCGCCGTGCGCGACGACTATTGCCTTCATCGGCAGGGGGGTTGCAGGGGGTTCTCCCCCTGCGATGACCAGCCAACAAAAAAGCGGCGCATCCGAGCGCCGCAGCGAGGTCTCACGCTTTTCGACTCCCTACGCTGACATTACTCAGATCAGGTTCTGGGGTCTGCGGCTGTCCGCACTCTCAGCGCCCCGTGGGCGCTCCCCCGTCGTATTCAGTTGTTGATACGAGTGTACCGCTTTCTTAAGCGGCCTTCTTGACCTCTTCGATCGCCACGATCTCCCCCTTGTTCGACGGGGCGACGAGCCATGCGACAACCAGGATCGCGAAGGAACCGAACGCGATGAACTCCATCTGTGTGTCCTCCTTCGACCTTAGATCGTGTACGCGGCTTCGCGATGCTGCGATGCGTCGAGGCCGAGGACCTCGTCCTGCTCCGGCACGCGCAGCGCTACGAAGAGGTTGATGACCTTCAGGATCACGAACGTCATGACCGCGGCGTAGCCGACGACAGCCGCGACCGCGACGAGCTGGATGCCGAGCTGCACCGGGTTGCCGTTGACGAGGCCGTTCGCGGCGGCGCTGTTGACCGCGCTGCTTGCGAAGAGGCCGGTCGCGATCGCGCCCCACGCGCCGCCCACGCCGTGCACTCCGAAGACGTCGAGCGCGTCGTCGACGCGCAGCCGCTTCGTGAGCTGGATGGCGAGGTAGCAGATCGTGCCGGCGCCGAGGCCGATGACGATCGCCGCGGAGACGTCGACGTAACCCGAGGCTGGTGTGATCGCGACGAGGCCGGCGACCGCGCCGGCGGAGGCGCCGAGCACGCTGGGCGCTCCCTTGTGCAGCCACGAGACCGTCATCCAGGTGAGGGCCGCCATCGCCGCGGCCGTGTTGGTGACGACGAACGCGCTCGCCGCGAGACCACCGGACGTGAGCGCGCTACCGGCGTTGAATCCGAACCACCCGAACCAGAGCAGCGACGCGCCGAGCACGGTCATGGTCGCGTCATGCGGCTCGATCGCCTCGCTCCCGAGGCCCTTGCGCCGTCCGAGAACAAGTGCGGCGACGAGCGCCGAGACACCGCTGGTGATGTGCACGACGGTCCCGCCGGCGAAGTCGAGCGCGCCGAGCATCCGCAGCCAGCCGCCGACGCCCCAGACCCAGTGCGCGACCGGGTCATAGACGAGCGTCGCCCAGAGCAGGGTGAAGACCACGAAGGCTTTGAACCGTTTGCGCTCCGCGAACGCGCCGGTGATGAGCGCTGGGGTGATCACCGCGAACATCATCTGGAAGACCATGAAGGCTTGGTGCGGCACGGTTGCCGCGTAGGCGGCGTTCGGCTCCATGCCGACGCCGCGGAGCGCGAGCCAGTCCAGCCCTCCGATGAGTCCGCCGATGTCCGGTCCGAACGCCAGCGTGTATCCCCATAGGACCCACTGGACGCTGATCAGGCACAGGATGAAGAAGCTGTGCATGATCGTCGCGAGGACGTTCTTCTTGCGGACGAGGCCGCCGTAGAAGAAGCCAAGCGCCGGTGTCATGAGCATTACGAGCGAGGCCGACGCGAGGAGCCAGGCAGTGTCCCCGCTGTTGATGTTTTCCATGCCGGAAGCCTGAGCGATCGACGTGCCCCGGTCAGCGACGGATGGGCACTACAAGGTTGCAGTTCCGTCGTGACGACCGTCGGGGTTCGGTCCCAGCGGCCTGATGCCGCGAGGGGGCGTGTCACCGTTCCACAACCCAAGCGAAACCCGGAGGCAATTCACCGGTGGCTGCCGGTGCGGGATGCTGCAGTCGACACATCCGCTCCCAGCACAGGCAGTCCAAAGGAGGGTCAGATGACAGCGGTGATCCAGTGGCGTGAGGCGGGACATGGCAAGCACTGGGCGCAGCGCGCGCTCCCCGAGCCGCCGCGGCATCGCCGCATGTCCAAGACCGCGCGGACCCCGAGCGACAAGGTCGGGCGCGATCTCGAGGAGTGGCTTCGCTATCTCACGGTGGCGAGCACGCACGACGGGGACTGAGGTCTAAGTGGTGCCGCGGGCCCTCGCATCGCGGATGACCGGTAGGGCAAGCAGCACCAGGACCAGCGTCGCGATCCAGTACGCGACGAAGGCGAGCACGCCGCCGGCAAAGGCGGTCACGAGGTACACGGCGACGAGCGCCACCGCGGCATACAGCGCGAGCCGATAGCCGCGCCCCACCAAGATCGACAGGACCGCGAACGCGAGCGCCGCTGGCAGGTCCAGGAGCTCGATGAAGCCTCGCTCCCGGAACGAGATGAACGCATTGAGCGCGAATACCGCCGCGGGGACCGCGAGCGCGACCGAGGCGGCGATCTGCCGTAGCTGATCCATCAGTCGATCCTAACTTGCCTGCTCGCTCCTGGCGGGGGGTCCGTCTCTAGTCGTCCACCAGCGCCACCGCGCGTATCGGCGAGCCCGTCGCGCCCTCCATCTTTAGCGGCAGGCCGAAGAAGCGAAACCTCTTTCCACGTAGACCCTTCAGCCCGACGAGGTTCTCGATGATCGGGATCTCGCGATCCGGATGTAGGAACAGCACGTGCCCGGGGCAGTCGGCATTGCCGAGCTCTTCGGCGATGCGCCCCTCGAGATTCGGGTGGTCGACGCCGACGCACTTCACGTCGCGTTCGAGAAGCCATTCGCACGCGTCTTTCGCGAGACCCCGTGCAGCGAGGAACGCGTCCCCGCCCCAGGTGCCTGACCAGAATCGAACGAGCACGATGTCGTCCCTCCGGATCTCGACCTTCTGCTTGTCGACCGCCGCGGCCAGCATGTCGGCGGTCACGGGATCACTCGCGGCCTTCGCGCTCACGTCGATGCACACGGCGTCCCCGTAGAGCTTCTCGAGAGGAAGCTCCGCTATCCCTCGACCGCGCGGCGTGCGCCGGGCGCCGTCATAGAAATGGAGCGAGGCGTCGACATGTGTGCCGGTGTGGTCCTCCATCACGAGGAGCTTCGTCGAGAACCCGAGCGTAAACGTCGCCGCGTTCATGTACGGGAGCATCGAGAACGGCGGCTTGATGTCCCATGTGCGGAGGCCGTCCTTGAGCGTGAGCGTGAGGTCGACGAGGCGAGCCACGCGGAGATGCTAGGCGAGCACCTTCGATCGGAAGACTGAGAAGAGGTCAGCGATCATGGCCGGAAGCTTCGCGCCGACATCCTGGCGCGCGTCGTAACCGCACAGCTCGAACCCGCGTACGTCGGCGACCGACGCGAGCGAAGCGATCACCTCGCCAAGGAGCGCGAGTGACACACCGCCCGGGGCGGGAAATACGACCGCGCCGACCTCGGCCGGGTCGACGATGTCGATGTCGACGTGCAACCAGATCTTGCGCTTGCGCGCGAACGCAACGACGTCCGCCGTGTCCGCGTGCTCAGCGTCGAATCGGATGCGCGTGAGCTGCGAGCGATCCAGGTTCGTGCGCTCTCCAGGGTCAAGGACTCGGCCACCGACCAGCGCGACGCGCTCCTCAGCGATCTTCTGCGCGCCCGGCCAGAGCAGCGGCGCGACGGACCGTCCGCAGACATGCGCCAGGCACATCCCGCCGACGTAGTGGGACGGCGTCGTGGCGAGCGTGTTGAAGTCGCCGTGGGCGTCGAAATAAACCAGCGCGAGATCAGGCACGAGGGGGAGCGCGCCCGACAGGCTCCCGGCGACGACGGTGCACTCTCCGCCGAGCACCGCGCAGGTGGCGCCGGAGCGGAGGGACGAGCCGATCGCTTCGCCGAGGGTCCGGCACGCCTCACGGGCCGCGCTCACCCAGCGGTCGCGTGGGTTGAAGGGGACGCGGACGTGCTTCTCCGGTCCGAGTCGGCGGACGAAGTGCTCGGAAAGCGCGCCGGGAGCGGCTGCCATCCCCGCGAAGCGTGTCTCCGTGACCACACCGGCCTCGAAGAGATGCAGCGGACGAGCCGCCATAAGTGGGCGCATCTTAGTGCGCTCGGTCGGCTGTCTGGAAGCCTCCCGGGCGCGCAAACGGCCCTTTTACATGCTTATGAGACCGCTTTGGACCAGCGCCAGGCAGATGATCGCGATGGCCGCGAGCGGGAACTTCGACCAGCGTCCCGAGACGAGCATCAGGATGCCGCAGACGAGTGCGATGAGCGTGAGCAGAAGGCTGAGCGAGATGGCTGGCATGTCGTACCTCCGTGCGCTGCCCTGTTGGGCGAGCAGAGTATGCCGCCGAACGGCTCAGTCGCCGAGCGAGGCGAGGAGCCGGTCGATCGCGGCCAGTCCCGCGTGGAGGATCCGCGGCTCCATCCCGTAGCCGATGCGAAGGTGTCGCTCGGCTCGGAAGTGGATGCCGGGGACGACCATCGTCGAGTACTCGCCGATGAGCCGGTCGACGAGGGCCATCGATTCGATGGGAAAGCGGTAGCTGAAGAAGCAGATGCCGCCGGCCTGAGGCGGCGTCCAGTGGAGCTCGCGCGAATGCGTCGTCGCCCAGTCCTCGAGCTTGGGCCACCGTTCGCTGAGGATGAACCGCGCGCGTTTGAGCAACTCGTCGCGCCGCTCGAGCGCGATCTCGGCTAGAGACTCAGAGAGCGTCGCAGGCGCGATCGTCGTGTAGTCCTTCAGACGCAGGGCGGCCTGCGTCTCCGCCTCCGGCGCGACGAGCCACCCGATCCGCAGACCGGGCAGCCCGTACACCTTCGACAGCCCGCCGGTCACGACGATGCGCTCGCCGCGTCCGGAGAACGACGGGCTCTCGACGCTGTCGAGCTCGGCTCCCCGGTAGACCTCGTCCGACAGGATCCACGTGCCGTGCTTCGCGGCGATCGCGACGATGAGGGCGATCTCGCTTTTCGTGAGCACTTGGCCGGTCGGGTTGTTCGGCGTGCAGACGCAGATCAGCTTCGTCTTTTCGTTCACCGCCGCAGCGAGCGCGTCGAGATCGACTCGCCAGCCGCGCTCCTCGCGCAGCCACACCTCGCGCACCCGGGCGCCGAGTCCCTGTGCGATGCCGTGCACCTGCATGTAGTTCGGCATCACGACGACGACCTCATCGCCCGGCGACACCAGCGTCATGAGCGCGAGGAAGTTCGCCTCGCTCGTTCCGGTCGTGATGAGGACGTTCTTCGCCTCGTTGCCGGAATGGAAGGCCGCGATGAGCGCTCTCGTCGGCTCGCGGCCGACGCCCTCCGCGTATCCGAGCCTGGAGCGCATGAGCTCCTTCTGATCTCTCGTGATCTCCTCCAGCGTCAGCGCCTCGACGCCGGACTCGGACAGGTCGTACTTCACCCGGTGCTCCCAGGTGGACTGCATGCGCTCCATGTCGAATGCGGGGAACTTCATCGGATCGCCGCCAAGTCTCGCATCAGCGCTGCTCCGCGTCCGCGCGCAGCCGCACGAGCTGCTTCTTCGCGAACTCGAGCACGTATCCGCGCTCGAACGAGCCCGGGCGTCCGGTGACTTCGACCGCGTCGACAACGTTGGCGTACCGGAACAAGACCGTCAGCGTGATCAGCATCCCATCGGCGGATGGGTGCTCGAACACGAACCCGCGGGACTCATCTCCGATCGTCTCCCCGAGCTCGGTCTCGACGGAGCCGAGCTCGAGGGCCCTCTCGCGGAAGTCGATCGCCGTTTGGCGGGCGGTGCCGTCATCCGCGGTCGTGATCAGGATCGAGTCGATCACGCAGCAGACGAAGGGCTCGCCGCCCCTGGTGAAGGACCGCACGTAGCCGAACGCCAGCCGCTGCTTCAGTTGGGCGACGGTCCGGCCGAGCCCGTTCGAGAGATCCTCCGGACGCATCTCCTCGTCCTTCTCGATGAAATAGCCGGAAGGCAGGTCGGTGAGTTGGAGGATCACGGTCGGTAGTGGGGAGCGCACCATCGGTACGTGCGACGAGGTCGGTGCAGGGGCCGTGCAGGCGATGACGAACACGACCGGCAGCACGGCGAGGGATCTCACCACGTCAAGATTAGTGACGCGCCGACCGGCAAGGCAGAATCGGGAGATGCGCCGCATCGGACACCGAGGAGCCATGGGTCACGCTCCCGAGAACACCATCGATTCGTTCAAGAAAGCCCTCGAGCTCGCCTGCGATGAGGTCGAGACCGACGTCTGGCTGACGCAGGACGGCCGGCTCCTCATCTCGCACGACCGTCCGACCGCGAAGACCACCCTCTCGCTCGACGAGGTGCTGGATTTCTGCCGTGGCCGCATGGCGGTGAACGTCGAGATGAAGAGCGAGAAGGACGAGAACCGCGCGCGCGAGACCGGTGCGGCCGTCGCGACGCGCCTGGCCGCGCGCGGCAAGAGCGATGCGTATGTCTCCAGCTTCTGGTGGTCCGCGCTGGAAGGCGCGCGGACGGCTGCGCCCGCGGTCCGCCGCGCGTTCGTGTACTCGGATTCACCGGATCGCGCCGCGCTCTTCGCGAGCGCGCGGGCGCTCGAGCTCTGGGCGCTGCACCCGGAGCGTGCGTACGTGACACAGGACCTGGTTCGCGCGGCGCACGCGGCCTCGCTTCGCGTCAACACGTGGACCGTGAACGATGCGAAGGAGATCGCGACGTTCCGCAACTGGTCCGTCGACGGGATCATGTCGGACTACCCCGAGCGGGTGCCGAAGGAGTGACGGAGCACGTACGACTTGTGTCGGTGTAACTCCGACGCGCGGAATTGCGCCGACTGACAGCATCTTGCGTATGCGCCTATTACTGGTCATAGCCCTTTGTTTCGCGACTTGCGCGCCCATCGTCACGAGCCCATCCGCGCCGGCGCGCAGTGCGATCGCATCGGTTACCGCAACGAATGTTCCCTCGGCGACACTGGCGGCTATCGCATCGCCGGACGTGCCGACCGGGCCGCAGCGGTCCGTGGTGACGCTGTATCGCGTGGACGATGTGATCCGTGGCTCGGCCTCGCCCTCGAAGCGACTCGATGTCAACGCTCCCATCTACGGCATGGGATTCGGACCCGATCCGCGTTGGGCGATTGTCTCGAATGTCGGAGTTCGGACACCGCTTCGCCTTCTCGATCTCGAGAGCAGCAACGTCGCGAGCTTCGCGCTTGCCCTTCCTACCGACGCGCTGCATCAGGCATCGCAAGTTCGGTGGCTGCCTGATGGAAGGCTCCTGGTCACGGGACGCGAGATCTGGATCGGCGGTCCACGCGGCGAGAATCTAAGGAGCGTGTTCGCGACGTTCCCGTTCGGGGTCGTACCCTCGCCCTCGGGAACGCTGCTGGCGATCACGACGCACGACAGCAGCGCCATCGTCGTGCTCGACCTGGTGTTGGGCGCCGCCAAATCGCTTGAGGGTCCATTTCGCCCGTGCGTTCAGGATGGCTACGTCACGATCGCGTGGGCGCCCGATGATCGCGCGCTCGCCGCGACAGATTGCTCCGATCAGGCCCAGGGTGGGATGCAGACGCGCTTCGTGACCGTCGCGGACGGTCGCGAGATCCGAAGGCTCACCGACCTCAGCGTTGGCGCGTGGCTTTCAAACGGCGACGTCATCGCGTGGGGACCGCTGCGGCCGCGCGCGGAACGGGAGCTGTGGGTCATCAGTCCCAGTCGTACGCGGCGTTCGCTGCCGTCGTTCGGCTTCTATCTCTCACCGGACGGGCGCTACCTCTTGGGGAGCGGGGTCCGCGACGCACCGACTCCCGCGGATCCCACGCGGCGGGAGCACTTCGCGCAGCTGATAGAGATCAGCACCGGGCGCGTGTTGGACGTGGGAGAGGGGATGCCGGCGGGCTGGACCGGTCGCGGCGAGATCGCGCTGGTCAGTCTGTTCTGACATCGGGCGCGGCCCATCCGCGCGAGCGCTCGACCGCACGCTGCCATTCGGCGTACACGCTGTCTCGCTCATCAACTGACATCTTCGGCTCGTAGCGCGCCGGGATCGCGCGCTTCGCTCGCAGCTCGTCTGGCGTCTTCCACACACCCACGGCGAGGCCGGCGAGGAACGCGGCGCCCAGTGCGGTGGTCTCGCGGATCGCGGCCACCTCCACCGGAATGCCGAGCACGTCCGACTGGAACTGCATCAGGAACCGGTTGGCCGTGCCGCCGCCGTCGGCACGAAGCACTTTGGTGGGCTGACCGGCCGCGGCCATCGCCTCCACGAGGTCGCGCGTCTGATACGCGATGCTCTCGAGGGTCGCGCGCGCGATGTGCGCGCGCGTCGTGCCGCGCTCGATCCCAATGAGCAGACCGCGCGCGTACATGTCCCAGTGCGGCGCGCCCAGGCCGGTGAATGCCGGCACGAAGTACACGCCGTCGTTGCCGCCGAGGCTCGTCGCGAGCGCCTCGGTCTCCTCCGCGCGCGAGATGAGCCCGAGCCCATCGCGCAGCCACTGCACCGCCGCGCCGGTGACGAAGGCACTGCCCTCGAGCGCGTACCGCGCGCCCTCGCCGATGTCCCACGCGATTGTCGTCAGCAGGCCGCCGCGCGCCGGCGCCGCGGTCGCGCCGGTGTTCGCGAGAAGGAAGCAGCCCGTGCCGTACGTGTTCTTCGCCTCGCCCGGAGCGAAGCACGTCTGTCCGAAAAGGGCCGCCTGTTGATCGCCCGCGATCCCGGCGATCGGCAGCGGCGCGCCGAAGTGCGCGGGATCGGCCTCGCCGACGACACCCTTCGATGGCACGGGCGTTGCGAACATTGCGCGCGGCAGGTCGAGCGCGGCCAAGAGCTCGTCGTCCCAGCGCTGCCGGTGGATGTCGAAGACCATCGTCCGCGACGCGTTGGAGACATCGGTGACGTGCACGCGCCCGCCGGTGAGCTTCCACACCAGCCAGGTGTCGATCGTCCCGCACACCAGATCGCCGGCGGCCGCGCGCGCCTGCGCACCCACGACCTGGTCGAGGATCCAGCGCACTTTGGTCGCGGAAAAGTACGCGTCGATGACGAGGCCGGTGCGCTCCCGCACGAGCGGCTCGAGTCCGCGGGCGCGCAGCGCCTCGCAGATCTTCGCGCTGGCGCGACTCTGCCACACCACCGCGGGATGGATCGGCCTGCCGGTCGCGCGCTCCCACACGACGGTCGTCTCGCGCTGGTTCGTGATCCCGATCGCCGCGACCTCGCTCGCGCCGATACCCGCGGCGCCGATCGCCTCGCGCCCCACCGCGACGGTCGTCGCGAAGATCTCGTCCGGATCGTGCTCGACGTGTCCCGACGCCGGATAGCTCTGCGCGATCTCACGGTCCGCGGCGCCGCGCACCGCGCCGGCGGCGTCGAAGACGAGCGCCGCTGATCCGGTGGTGCCCTGGTCGAGCGCGAGGACGACGGTCACTTCGCGCTGAAGCGGCGCATGGGCTCGATCTCGCGGCAGTAGGCGGTGACCTCGCTCTTCCGGCGTTCGGCGTCCCAGCCGAGCAGCCGTGCCATGAGATCCGCGACCGCATCGAGGCAGTCGAGACCCTGACACGGCGCCAGACCGAGTGCCGTTCGCCGCAGCAGCACGTCCCCGAGCGTCATCGCCCATTCGCGGCTCACCGCGTGCGCGATCTCCGCGGCAACGCCGTGCTGATGCGGGCAGAGCGGTGCTGCGAGCGATGGATCCTTCGCGGCCAGCGCGGCGATCTCGCGCGCTCGCGATCCATCCGCTCCCGGCAGCAGCTTCTCGGCGGAGAGTGAAGTCGGCCGCGACCTCTCCGAGGTCGTTTTCGCCTCGCGCCCCAGCCGTCGCACCACGAGGTCCGTCACCTCCTCGGCGATGGCGCGATAGGCGGTGATCTTCCCGCCGACGACGGACAGCACGCCGGTGACGCCGTCGCGGCGCTCGTGGTCGAAAAGCGCGTGCTTGCGCGAGACGTCGCCTTCGCTGACACCTTCCTCGCGCACGAGCGCGCGCACACCCGCGTACGTGTAGTAGATCTCGTCGAACGGTGCGTCCGGAAATGCGCGCCGCGCCTCGGCCTGCAGGTACCGGACGTCTTCGTCAGTGGCGGTCGCATCCGCGGGGTCGCCCGCGTAATCGCTGTCGGTCGTGCCGACGAGAGTGGCGTCGAGCCAGGGCAGGACGAAGAAGAGCCGCCCGTCGCTCTTCGCGAACAGCACGTGCGCCTGCTTCGTGGCGCGCGGCGTCACAAGGTGGATGCCCTTCGTGAGGCGAAGCAGTGGCTTCACGGCGTTCCTCAGGGGCGCGATCGTGCGATCGAGCCATGGGCCGGTGGCGTTGACGGTCAGGCGCGCGCGTATCTCGAGATCGGTCCCGGCGATCCGGTCGCGTACCACCGAACCGCCGACGCGGTGACCGTCGCGCAGGTACATCGTCGCGCGGGCGTGGTTGAGCACGAGGGCACCGTGGCCCGCGGCGTCGACGACGTTCTCCATAACGAGGCGCTCTACCAGCGGGACCTGCGCGTCGTAGAAGCGCCATGCGCCGTGGAGCCCATCCGGGTCGAGCGTGGGCTCCGCCGCGAGCGTCTCGTCGCGGTCGAGCCACTTCCGCTTCGGCAGGCTCTTGTCGAGCGACAGCGCGTCGTAGAGCTGCATGCCGATCCGCAGTTTGAATCGGTACCAGAGGCTTGGGCGATAGAGCGGAAGCAGGAACGGGAGCGGGAAGACGAGGTGCGGAGCGATGCGAAGCAGGATCTCGCGCTCGCGCATGTCGCTGCGCACGAGCGCGAAGTCAAAGAGCTCGAGATAACGGAGGCCACCATGGATGAGTCTCGTCGGCCGCGACGTCGTCCCCGAGGCGAAGTCGTCCTGCTCGACGAGAGCGACCGAGAGTCCGCGCAGGGCCGCGTCACGCGCGATGCCCGCTCCGATGATGCCGCCGCCGATGACGAGGAGATCGACGGTGCGGCCGCTGAGCGACCGCACCGTCTCTTCTCGTGTGCTTATGGATTCGCCTTGTTGTACTTGTCGATCGCCGCGTTCATCTCAGTGACGGCGGCGTCGAGCGCTGCCTGCGACGTGGCCTGCCCGAGCAGGACCGACTCGATCATCTTCTGCGTGCGCTGACGCGCCTGCGGCATGACGCCGAGGACCGCGCCGCTGGTCATGCGGTTCTGCGCAGACTCACGGATCTGGGTGACCGCGGTCAGGAACTGCGGGTATTTGGTCGCCCATTCCTTGCTGGGACCCGTGTCGTACGCGGCCTTCGCGATCGGGTAGTAGCCCGTGTCCGCCTGCCATTGCCCCTGCACGGCCGGGGTCATCGCGTACTTGACGAACTCCCACGCGGCCTGCTGCTCAGCCGGCGGCCGGCTCTTCATGATGTAGAGCGACGCGCCGCCAATGATGTTGCCGCCCTCTTTCGGCTTGTTGTCGGGCCGCGGGTAGAGGCCCGTGCCGATCTCGAACTTGCCCGCGACCGTGTTGATGTGCCCGCGGAGGCGCGCGGTGCTCTCGATGTACATCGCGGTCTTCTGGGCGTTGAAGGCGTTGGCCGCGCCGTCGTTGTCGATGCCGGGGTTGAAGAAGTAGCCGCCGTCGACACCGGCCTTCCACCAGTCGAGGATCGCCTTACCGGCGGCGCTGTTCCAGACGACCTTGGTCGCGCGGTTGTCGCGCCCGTTGCCGTTGTCTGCGTAAAGCGCACCGGAAGTGGCCATCAGCTGCTCGAAGAGCCAACCATAGACTGACGGGCCGAAGCCGTAGCGAGTGGTCTGGCCGCTCGCGTCCTTCTTGGTGAGCTTCTTGGCCGCATCGGCGACCTCGGTGAAGGTCACCGGCGGCTTGTTCGGGTCAAGCCCGACCTCTTTGAAGGCGTCCTTGTTGTAGTAGAGCATGGACGACGAGGAGTTGAAGGGCATGCTCTGCAGCTTGTCCTGGTACTTGTAGTAGTTGATGACCGCGGGCTCGAAGTCCGAGGTGGCGAACTTGTCGCGGTCGATGAACGCCTGCATCGGGACGACCTGGCCGCTATCGCGCATGTAAGCCTGGCCGATGTCGTAGACCTGCACGAGCGCCGGTGCCGCGTTCGAGGCGATGGCGGTGTTGAGCTTCGCGAGCAGGTCATCGTAGTTGCCCTGGAACACCGTCTCGACCTTGATCTTGCTCTGGCTGCTGTTGAATCCGGCGACGATCTTGTTGATCGCTTCCCCGTTGACGCCGGACATGGCATGCCACCACGTGATCGACGCCGCGGGCGCTACGTCCTTGGCCGGTGCGAGGGCGCTCATGTCCGTTCCGCCGGTTGGCGCCGTGCCAGTGGGCGACGTACCGCCGCACGCGGCCGCGACCATCGTGAGTGCTAGCGCGAGTGTTGCGAGTCTGCGCATCTTTCCCTCCTGCGTGTCAGCTTCGAATGTTCAGAGTTCCCATCCTAGAACGGCCCCACGCGTCACGCAGCGTTCGCGGGATGTGCACCCGGCGGTCATCCCTTGACGGCGCCAGCAGTCAGTCCGCGGACCAATTGACGCTGCCCCAGAACCAGCAGCGCGAGCGTTGGCACGGCGACCATGACCACACCCGCCATGACCAGACCGAAACGCAGCGTCTCCTCGAAGCGGAGCTGGGCGATCCCGACCTGTGTCGTGCGCATGAACGTCTGGTTCGTTACAAGCAGCGGCCAGAAGTATTGGTTGTACGTCGACAGGAAGCCGTAGATCGCGACCGTGCCCAGGATCGGACGCGACAGCGGGATCACCGTCGAGATGAAGAACCGGAGCGAAGACGCGCCGTCGATCCTTGCCGCGTCCCAAAGCTCGCGCGGGATCTGCAGGAAGGCCTGGCGCAGGAGGAAGGTGCCGAAGGCCGTCGCCATGAACGGGACCGCGAGGCCCTGGTACGTGTCGAGCCAGCCGATCGTCCTGATGGTCATGTAGTTCGGGATGATCGTGGCCTCCCAGGGGATCATCAGCGTGCTGAGGAACAGGAAAAAGAGCACCTGTCGTCCGCGGAACACCAGGAACGAGAACGCGTACGCCGCGAGGCTTGCGGTAAAGAGCTGACCGATGACGACGGCCGTCGAGACGACGAAGCTGTTGAGCAGGTAGCGCCCGATCGGGATCGTATCGAGCACGTCCGCGTAGTTGTTGAGCGTGGGTCGTGTCGGCAGGATCGGCGGGGGGAACGTCGCGATCTGCGACTCGCTCATGAGGGAGTACGAGAGCGCCATCAGCAGCGGGAAGGCGACGATGATCGACCCGACCGTGAGGAGCGCGTACGACAGAAATGTTCGGATCACTGGTAGTGCACCCTCCGCTCGACGAAGCGGAACTGGATGAGCGTCAGCGCCATGACCAGGAGGAAGAGGATCACCGCCTGGGCGCTCGCGTAACCGAACTGGAAGTTCTGGAACGCATCCTGATAGATGCTGTAGACGAGCACGCGCGTCGCGTCCACTGGGCCACCGCGTGTGAGCAGATGGATCTGCGTGAATGCCTGGAGGACGGCGATCGTGTCGACGACGAGGAGGAAGAACAACGACGGCGACACCATCGGCATGGTGATGCGCGTGAACATCCGCAGACCGCGTGCGCCGTCGAGGCGAGCCGCCTCGTAAATCTCTTCAGGGACGCCTTGAAGGCCAGCAAGCAGAACGATGATGTTGGTGCCGAGGGTCAGCCAGATCGTTGTGATAGACACGGCAATGATCGCGAAGGCCGGTTGGATGA
>JANMSU010000210.1:0-2366 GCA_031389835.1 Chloroflexota bacterium | reverse complement strand
GACCCACGCGGCCCACTGCTGCACGAGATGAGGGCGGCCGTCGGCATCGGTCGTCGCGATGGTCGGCGCGACGCGGCCGCACGAGGCGGCGCCGGGGACGATCCGCGGCGACTACGCGCTCGTTGGGCTCCGGAACCTCGTGCACGCCAGCGACGCCCCTGACACCGCGAAGAGCGAGATCGCACTGTGGTTCGCCGACGGCGTCGTCGCGTACACGCGCGACGTGGAGCGCTGGATGACCGAGGACAAGGCATAACCGCGCGGCCTTCGCCCAAGCGTGACCGGCCGCGGCTGCCGAAGGGGTACATCACGCGTGCGGCGAAGGGCATGCTCGCGTGGAGTGACGTCGAGAAGATCCTTCGTGGCGGCCGCTACTTCTGGATCTCGACGACGGACGCGGACGGTCGTCCGCATCTGGTGCAGCAATGGGGAGCCTGGGTCGACGATCACCTGTACTTCGAGGGCAGCGAGCGCACGCATTGGGCTCAGAACCTCACCCGCGATCCGCGCGTCGCGTTCGGCACGCAGATCGGGAACCGCGGTCTCTTCGGCCAGGGCACGGTAGACGTCATGCGCGGTGTCGAGCCGGATGTCGCGAAGCGCATCGCGGGCCAGTACGCGACCAAATACGGGCGGACGTTCGATTACCGGCCCAAAGCCGAGCAATACGAGAAGGGCCCGGTGTTCCGCGCGACACCGTCGAAGATCATCGCGTTCGATGTGAAACACTTCAACGCGTCGGGGACTCGCTTCACGTTCTAGCGGCATCGTTTGGGGGGTAGGGGATGGCAACGTTGCTTCGGGCATCGCTTCTTCTGCGTGTCGGTCACGGCGAGCGGCAGCTTGTCGTCCGCGAGCTTCGCGCCGACAACCGCGTGATGCAGCGCATCAATCCGGGTACGCCTGTCGACGACATGCCGTGGACCGAGATCGGCCGCTACAAGGATCTTGAGAAGGAACGCGAGCGGCTCCGCGTCGACGGCTGGGACATAGAGGAGCCGAGCCGCCGCTAACGCGCGCTCGTCTGCCCGGTGGACTTGCGTCCGCTGTATGAGCACTCTCGGGCACTCTCTCTAGCGAATGCTCCGCACGCTCCGACTGGGTACCGTCTTGGGCTTCGCGCTCCTCGCAGTCTTCCCGGCGTCCGCGGACGCTGTGGACCCGACGCCGACGCCCTCGCCGTCACCGCCCGTAAGCCCAACGCCGCCCGCGACCGCCTCGCCGTCAGCGACGATCCCGGTGGCATCGCCGACCCCCTCGCCTTCGCCGACACCGGCGCCGTCCCTGCCTCCGCAGGACACGCCTTCAGCGGAGGAGCTCGAAGCCGCCCGGGCGCGGGACGCGGAGATGCTTGCGAACGCGAAGTCGCTCACACAGGTCATCGAAGCCCAGGCGCTGATCGCTCGTGATGAGCTCGCCGCGCTCAACGCCGAGATCGCGCGGGTCGGGAAGGATTTGGAGTCGGTCGGGAACGACATCGCCGCGCTCGAGACGCAAGCGAGCCGTCGCGGATCCATCCGCGACCGTCTGACACGCGACGCGTTCCGTCTGGCGGCGGCATCGGCCCCGCCGTCGCTCGCGTCACTGAGCGACGCGCAGATCGAGGCGTATCGGGAGCTCCTGTCCATCGACGCGTCGCTGCGTGAGGCGCACGCGCGTCTTTCCGAGCGTGCGGCTCAGCTTGCCGGTGCACAGGCCGCCGTCGGCGCGAAGCAGGGACAGCTCAGCCGTCTACGCGACCGCGCGCGGATCATCTCCGCGGCAGCCGCGAAGGGCGAAGGCGAGAAGCGCGCCGCCGAGGTCGCCGTCCTGGAAGCGCTCTCGCGCGACGCCGCCGCGGCGCAGACCGTGCTCGCGCAGCTCGTGGCGAACGCGATGGCGGGCGACGGCACCGCGCCGTCGGTCTGGTCGCTGCCCGTGCGGGGCACGATCACGCAGCCGTTCGGACCAACGACCTTCTCGCTCGAGCCGCCGCGCGTCTACCAGGGTGTCTCGTACGCGCACTTCCACGACGCCATCGACTTCGCGGCGCGTCTCGGTCAACCGGTCGTGGCCGCCGCCGAGGGCCGCGTCACGTTCGTCGGACACCTTTCGGACGGCGCGATGGTCGTGATCGTCGCGCACGCCGGCGGATTGGTGTCGGTCTACGCACACCTCGATGACACGTTCGCGCGACCGCCGGTCAAGATCGGGGACTTGGTCCAAGCGAATCAGGTCATCGGCTTCGTTGGGCTTACCGGCATCACGACCGGCCCGCATCTCCACTTCTCGGTCAGCCGCGGCGGTCAGCCGATCGATCCGCTCTCGCTCATAGGGCGATAGCTTCGGGCTAGAGCGGATGCAGCGCACGCAGGAACTCTTCCGCG
>JANMSU010000150.1:0-3901 GCA_031389835.1 Chloroflexota bacterium | reverse complement strand
GGCCGCGACGGTGCGCTCCACAACTCGCTCGTAGAGCGGACGACCGTCGACCACCAGGTCCTGCAGATCGTGCGCCCCCGGATTGCTCGTGCGCGCAAGCACGAGCGCATAACGACCGTCACGGCAGAAGGGCTCGATGCTGTCCATACCGAGATACGGCGCAACGGTGACGGCGTCCGCGTGAAAGGACTCGAACAGCGCGTCCGCATACGCGGCGGAAGTGTTCGGGACGTCGCCGCGCTTCGCGTCGAGGAGGACGGGGATATCCGCGGGGATCGCTTGTAACGTGAGGCCAAGCACGTCGAAGGCCGCGCTCCCGTAACGCTCGTAGAACGCGAGGTTCGGCTTGTAGGCGCAGGCGTAGTCGGACGTGGCGCGGATCACCCTCCGAAGAAAACGCAGCGCGGCCTGTGGACCGGAGCCGAGCATCTCGGGGATGAGATCGGGTTCGGGATCGAGCCCGACACAGACGATGCTGTCCCGCGCTCGCGACGACTCCGCGAGCTTGGCAATGAAGGACACGTTGCGACCTATCATAGAGACGCTTCCAGTATTCGAAGGAGGGACCCATGCGACGTTCGCTCCGCGGTCCGCTCGGGTGGGCGCTGACCGCGGGACTCGTGATCGCCGCCTGCGGCGGCACCGCACCGACACCGGCCGCCAGTGGTGCGGCACCCAGCACCGGGCCACGCGTTGGCTCGTTCGACCGACCCATCGTTCTCGCGTTCACGCCGTCTCAGGAGGCGGCGACCATCGCGACCAACGGCGCGGCCATCAAGGCCGCTCTCGAGCGCGCGACCGGCCTCGCGTGGAAGGTCACCGTCATGAGCAGCTACGCCGCGCAGGTCGAGGGCATGTGCGCCGGCCAGATCGACGTCGGCTTCTTCGCTCCGCTGCAGATGACGCTGCTCCTCGACCGCGCCTGCGGCACGCCGGTCATCAGCGCGCTCCGCAATGAGGTCAAGCTCGACGGCACGACCCAGCTGAGCCCGACGTATCGATCGCAGATCCTGGTGCGCGCGGACAGCGGCATCACGGACATCAAGGGTCTGCATGGCAAGAAGTTCGCGTTCGTCGACACGCTGTCGGCCTCCGGGTACGTCTTCCCGCTCCTCACGATCAAGAACAAGGTCGGTCAGGAGCCACGAACGTTCTTCGCGACGAACGGGATCATCTTCGCCGGCGGTCACCCCCAGGCGGCGCTGGCCGTGTATCAGGGCACGGTCGACGGCGCGGCGACGTTCATCGACGTGCGCACGCAGCTCGTCGCCGCGAACCCCGACATCATGACCAAGCTGAAGGTCATCGACCAGTCCGAACCTATCCCGAACGACGGCGTCGCGCTGCAGAAGGACTTCCCGGCCGATCTTGGGAAGACCGTGAAGCAGGCGCTCATCGACTACAGCAAGACCGACGACGGCAAGGCGAAGTTCCTCGCCCTCTTCTCGTGGAACGGCATGCAGGAGATCGACGCCAAGTTCTACGACCCGATGAAGGAGGCGGCCAAGCTCGCGGGTGTTGACGTCGGCACACTCGCCAAGAACACACCGCGACCCGCTGCGACACCATCGCCGTCCAGGGCACCGTAGCGAACACGCGCGCCACGTGACCTGCGAGGGCCGCCGGGAACACCGGCGGCCCTCGTTCTTTCCCTAGACTGCCGCGGATGCCGCCGATCGTCTCCATCAAAGATCTCGTGAAGACCTATCCGAGCGGCACGCGCGCCCTTGATGGCGTCTCGCTGGATATCCAGCGCGGCGAGTTCCTCGTCCTCATCGGCCTCTCGGGCTCGGGCAAGTCGACGCTGCTTCGATGCATCAACCGTTTGGTGGACCCGACGTCCGGCACGGTCATCTTCGACGGCGTCGATGTCACCGCGGCCGATCGGGTCGCGATCCGCCGCGTGCGGCGGCGCATCGGGATGATCTTCCAGCAGTTCAACCTGGTGCGGCGCAGCTCCGTGTTCAGCAACGTTCTCTCCGGCCGGCTCGGGTATCGCTCGACGTGGAGGACCATCGCCTCGCGGCCGTCAGCGTCCGACGTCGCGGCGGCATTCGAGAACCTCGGGCGTGTCGGCATCGCGCAGCGCGCCTACAGCCGCGCCGACGCACTGTCCGGCGGCCAGCAGCAGCGCGTCGGCATCGCGCGCGCGCTGATGCAGAAGCCGGAGCTGATGCTCGCCGACGAGCCGGTGGCCAGCCTCGACCCCGCGACTAGCCACTCGGTGATGAAGTACCTCGAGGAGATCAACAAGAAGGACGGCATCACCGTCGTCTGCTCTTTGCATTTCCTGTCGCTCGCCCGTCGTTACGGGACGCGCGTGATCGCTCTGAAGGACGGGAAGATCGCGTTCGACGGCAAGCCCAACGCGATCGATGAGCGTCGTTTCAAGGAGATTTACGGGGAAGACGCGGAGGAGGTCGAGATCGGTCCCGGCGCAGGCCAGGAACTCTCAGCCGCTGAGGCCGCTGCGCGCGGGCTCGCCGACAATGCGTCGGCGCAGCTCGGCCTGCCGGATCGCTGATGGCCGAGTACTTCACGAGTCGCGGCCTACCCGTCCCGCCCGAGCTCCAGCGCAATCCACTGACGGATTGGCGCCGTCTTCTGGGCATCGCGATCGTTCTTGTCGTCCTGTATATCGGCCTGAACATCACAGAGATCAACACGGGCCGCGCGAATCCGGGTCACGCGTTCAACATGGTCGCCGAGCTATTCAAGTGGGACTTCTCGATCATGTCGCCGCGCGACGAGTTCGAAACGTACCGCAACACCGCGTGGTGGAAGATGATCGAGACGATCTTCCTCGGCGTCATGGCGACCGTGTTCTCGATGCTGGTCGCGCTGCCTCTAGCGTTCCTCGGTGCGCGCAACATCATGGCGGGCAACCCGATCACGCAGGCGATCTACCTGGTCGTACGCGTCATGTTCACGATCATCCGCTCGATCGACGTGCTCATCGTCGTCATCGTGCTGCTCGTGATCTTCGGACCGGGCAACGCCGCAGGAGTCTTCGGCCTCGCGTTCCACAACATCGGCGTGCTCGGCAAGCTCTACTCGGAGGCGATCGAGGGCATCGATACCGGGCCCCTCGAGGCGATCACGGCGACAGGCGCGAACCGGCCGCAGGTCGTATGGACCGCGGTCCTGCCGCAGATCACGAATCCCTTCATCTCGTTCACGATCTACCGGCTCGATGCGAATGTCCGTCTGGCGCCGATCCTCGGTTTCGTCGGCGGCGGCGGCATCGGGCTCGACCTGTTCCAATCGATCCAGATATCGCGGTACGGCGCTGCTGGTCTGATCATCTTCATGATCGTGGTGACGGTCGCGTCGATGGACTTCATCTCCGCTCAAATCCGCAAGCGGCTCGTCTAGCTCAACGCCCCCAGGCCGGACGGCTGGCTCCGTCGATCCCTTCGCCGCGGGTAAGCTTCACCGCTCCCCGCACCGGCCCGCCGACGAGCGCCTCCGCGACGTCGATCGCATAGAGGTCGATGAGCCCGCCGCTTTCGCGCAGGAACGCGATCTGCCTGCCATCCGGCGAGAACACGCCATTCCAGCTCTTCCCGTCGCCGGTCAGCGCGACATCTCTTCCGGTCAGGATCTCGACGGCGTGAACGTCGTTGCCGCCGACGTGTCGCAGCGTGTACGTCATCCACGCGCCGTCGGGCGAGTAGGAAGGACGGTACGGCTCGCCCGCCGCGCCCTTGATCCCCAGCGGCACCGCGACCCCGCTGCTCACCGCGATCATCAGGATGCGCGGCTCCCCCAGCGCGTATGACGTCACCGCGATCGTCTTTCCGTCCGGCGACCACGCCGAGTCGGCCAGGTTCGAGCCTTGCGATAGCAGGGAGTCGAGCTTGCCGGTCTGGAGGTCGTAGACCTCGAGGGCCGATCCCCC
>JANMSU010000133.1:0-2251 GCA_031389835.1 Chloroflexota bacterium | reverse complement strand
AGGTGCTCGGGCGAGAGATTCGTGAAGACCGCGATGTCGACCTCGGTGCCGCGAAGCTTGCGAAGCGCGAGCGCGTGCGACGTCGCCTCGAGCACACCCCACGTTCCACCTGCGACGAGGAGCTCGGCGAAGAACTCCTGGATCTCGACCGCTTCCTGTGTGCTCTGCCGCGTGTCGTTCGCCGAATGGTGGTCGGCGATCTTGAAGTCGACCGTCGTCGCGAACCCCGTGGTCTCACCGCCGGCCTCGAGTACGTCCGACACGAGGTGCACCGTCGTCGTCTTGCCGTCAGTGCCGGTGACCCCGACAAGCTTCAGCTTGCGCGTCGGGTGGTCGAAGATCTCGGTCGCGAGATCGGCCAGCGCGGCGCGGCTGTCCGCGACGACCGCGACCGGCACCTTCGTCCGGACCTTCTTCTGCACGACGACGGCGACCGCGCCGCGCTTGGTGGCGTCGGCGACGAAGTCATGCCCATCACGGTGGAATCCCTCGATCGCGACGAAGAGCGTCCCAGGCGCCACCTTGCGTGAGTCGTACGCGATCGTGCGCACGTCGAGCTCTTCGGCGCCCGCGGGCACCGGGACGTTCGCGCTCGCGAGGAGCGGACCCAGCTTCAACGCGACTAGCCGCGCACGCGCCCGAGCAGGCGCAGCGCGGTCGTGTAGGCGGGCTCTGCCAGCAGGTATGCGCGATAAGGAAGCGTTCGCGGTGCCGTGTCGTGCGCGCCGACCCAGCGGCGCACGACGCCCCCAAAGCCGCGTTTAAAGAGATAAGGCCCGTACATCGGATCGTCCTTTCGCTCGACGTCCGTCGGTATGCCACCGAAGTCGAAGCGCCTCGCTCCGTCTCGCTTCGCTCCGATGATGCACTCCCAGAGGAGCGCGTACGCGGCGTGGCTCTTGCGCGCGGCGTCGTTGGTCGCGCCGGTCTGGTAAACAACGCGCTCGCCGCAGCGCCAGGTCATCGCCCCGGCGACCGGAGCGCCCTCCACGTGCGCGAGGCGGAGCGTCGCGAGCCGCGCGTCGATGAGCGATCGCCACAGCGACCGGTAGTAGTCCCAGGGCCGCGTGATGAAGTCGGCGCGGCGCCCGGTCAGAGCGTAGAGGTCGTAGAACACGCGCAGGCCCTCGTCACCCGTTGCCTCACTCACCGATACGCCGCGCTTCGGACCCTGCCTGACGCTCCAGCGCGTGTCTTTGTCCATTGCCGCCAGCAACGCGTCCTCGTCCGGACCGAGGTCGAGCTCGAGCGTTGCGAGCACCGGCTGGATGTCCTGCGGCGAGCGCCCAAAGGCCGCCGCGCGCAGCGGCTCGGCCGCGAAATCGGCCTCGAGCTCGGGATCGACCTTGATGAATATCGCGCGCCGCTCGCGCGCGAGCTCGGCGAGCCGCTCGAGAACGCGGCGCAGGCCCGCGGTGTCGCCGGGAGCGATGACGGGACCGCGCGGTACGTAGGCGATGCGCTGACCAGCGAGCGCGTCCTTCCATAGCACGAGCGCGGCGGGCAGCGGTTCCCCGACGCGCACGTATTCCGCGCGCCACCCTTGCTGCTCGCGGACCGCGGCCCAGATCGACGACTGCATCACGTGGCCCCAGGGTGAGCGAGCCGCGGCGTCGTCCCAGCCGCGCGGGGCCTCCATCAGGCGGCGGAGCGCGCGAGTCGGCGACGCGCGCCGAGCTGCCACAGCGGATAGAGCATGGGGCGCACCGGTGTCTCGAGAGCACCGACCCACGTGGCGACCTCCCCGCCGTAGCCGAGCTTGAAGTTCTCCACGCCGGCAAGCGGATCGTCCTTGCCCTCGGCGAGACCGCACATGTCGTAGCGGCGGATGCCGAGCTGGCGCATGCGCAACATCGCGCGCCATTTGAGCAGATAGAAGGGACGCGCCTCCGCGTGCGCGCCGCTCCAGCCGCCGTACAGCTCCCACGCGCGATCCGCCATCCGAACCAGGAGCAGCGCACCGGCGTCGTCTGCGCCGATGCGCGCGACCATGACCAGCGCGCGGTCGCCGAACGCGGCCAGCAGCTTTTCGAAGTAGCCACGTGACCGGATCGCGAACCGGTCGCGCTCGCCGACGGCGGCAAGGACTTTCATGAAGCGGTCGATGTCGCGGGTCTCCTCGGTGACGACCGCCGCGCGCTCCGCCTTGTGGATGTACTGGCGCGTCTTCTTGCGCATCGCCCCGAAGAGCTCTTCGTCGCTCTTCGACAGGTCCATGAGCAGCGTGCGGCGCGGCTGCACGAACACCGGC
>JANMSU010000117.1:0-4556 GCA_031389835.1 Chloroflexota bacterium | reverse complement strand
GCGTCACCCACACGGTGTCGTGGCGGCGATCACGCCGTGGAACTTCCCGTTCGCGATCCCGACCTGGAAGATCATGCCCGCGCTGATCCTCGGGAACACCGTCGTCTTCAAGCCGGCGTCGTTCACACCGATGATGGCCGTGCGCCTGGTGGAGATCCTCGAAGAGGCCGGACTCCCAAAGGGCGTGCTCAACCTCGTGCTCGGCTCCGGCGGCGATCTCGGCGACCACATCGTGAAGCACCCGCTCGTGGACCTCATCTCGTTCACCGGGTCGAGCGACACCGGCGCGCACATCAGCGAGATCGCCGGCCGGCTGCTCAAGCGCGTCTCCGCCGAGCTCGGGGGCAAGAACGCGATCGTCGTCCTCGACGACGCGGACGTCGATCTCTCGCTCGAGGGGATCGTGTGGTCCGCGTTCGGCACGTCGGGGCAGCGTTGCACCGCTGCCTCAAGGGTCATCGCGCACCGCGGCGTCGCGAACGACCTCATCGACAAGCTGGTCAGCCGCGCCAAGAAGATGCGGATGGGGCACGGGCTCGAATCCACGACCGACCTCGGTCCGGTCGTGTCGAAGGCGGCGCAGGAGAAGGTCGCGAGCTACATGCCGATCGCCGAGAAGGAAGGGGCGACCATCGCCGCGGGCGGTCGCATCCCGACCGAAGGTGCGCTCGGGAAGGGCTTCTTCCACGAGCCGACGGTGCTGGTGGACGTAAAACCGAACATGCGCGTCGCGCAGGAGGAGATCTTCGGACCGGTGACGTCCGTGATCGAGGTGTCGAGCATCGACGAGGCGATCAAGGTGCTGAACAACACCAAGTACGGCCTCTCCTCGTCCGTCTACACACGCAATGTCAACAACGCGTTCCGCTTCATGCGCGACGCGGAGACGGGCATCGTCTACGTCAACGCCGGGACGATCGGCGCCGAGATCCAGCTGCCGTTCGGCGGCATGAAGGCGACCGGCAACGGGCACCGCGAGGCGGGGCGCGCCGCGCTCGACGTGTACTCGGAGTGGAAGTCGATCTACGTCGACTACTCCGGCAAGCTCCAGCGCGCGCAGATGGACACCGAGGGCAACAAGGCGCCCTAGCCTCAGCCCGAGACGGGGAGCGTGAAGCGCATCTCGGTGCCCTGACCAGGTTCGCTCGTCGCGCTGATCTCTCCACCGTGCGCGACCACCAGGCTCTTTGCGATGGCCAGGCCAAGGCCCGCGCCACGCGACTCGTCGGACTTGTAGAAGCGGTCGAATACGTGCGGCAGCGCCCCGGCGGCGATCCCGGGCCCGGTGTCGCGCACCTCGACGCGCAGGTGACCGTCGGAGGCCGTTGCGGTCACACGGACGGTTCCGCCACGCGACGTGTAGCGAAGGGCGTTCGCGAGCAAGTTGGACAGCACCTCTCGCAGCCGCACCGGGTCGATGGTGGCCGTCGGCAGTGCTGTTGCCTCGGCGATGAGGGCGATGCCCGCACCGTCAGCCTGAGCACGGAACGATGCGACTGCGTCCGTGACCAGTGCGCCGATATCCGTGGGCTCGCGATGTAGCGCGAGCGCCCCGGCCTCCGCGATCGAAAGGGTCCGCAGGTCATCGACCAACCGCGAGAGCACCCGGGTCTCATCGAGGATCGGTGCGAGGTGCTGAGTGTCTGCGGGGTAGACACCGTCGAGCATCGCTTCGAGATTTCCTTGCACGATCGTGAGCGGCGTTCGCAGCTCATGGGTAACGTCCGCGAGCAGCTGCTGCCGTTGCTCCTCGCTGCTCTCGAGACGCGCGGACATCGAGTTGAACGCGCGAGCGAGCGAACGAAGCTCCCTCGGCCCGCGTAGCTTCACCCGACCGGCGTAGTTTCCCGCCTCAACGCTCTCGGCGGCCTCGATGAGATCGCCGAGCGGGACAATGAGCCGGCGTATGCCGCGCGCGACCGCAAACGTAATGAAGAGGGCGGCGAGAACACCAAATGGCACCAACGCGCCAAGGCCGGAGCCTGCGGTAGCGGAGAACGCGTTGATGAGCAGCGTGACGAACGTGGCCACCACGAAAGCGAAGAGCAAAAAGAAGCCGATCGCGAACGTGACGGCGCGGCGCACGAAGCGGCCACGAACGCGACGCCAATCGCCGCTTGCCGGTGGGAACTGCTCATCCTTCGGCCACCACGGCGGCCGCTCACCCGGCCCGCCCGCGCCGTCCGCACCCCACGAGTATCCGCGCCAACCTCTGGGTTCGGGTGGTGCCACGCCTATATCTCGCCGTCGGCGAACCGGTAACCGACGCCGTACACGGTGAGCAGGTAACGCGGCACGCGCGGATCCGGCTCGAGCTTGCGGCGGATGTTCTTCACGTGCGCGTCGATGGCGCGCTCGTACGACTCGAATGCGACGCCGTGCACGGCGTCGAGCAGCTGCGCACGTGTGAAGATGCGTCCGGGCGCGCGTGCGAGCGCGGCAAGGAGCTGGAACTCCGTCGGCGTGAGCTCGACCGCACGGTCACCGACACGCACGCGCATGCGCGGTACGTCGAGCGTGACCTCGCCCGCGCGAACGACATCGCCCGAGTCGGGCGGCCGCTCCGTGCGCCGGAGCACGGCGCGGATGCGCGCGACGAGCTCCTTCGGGCTGAACGGTTTGGTGACGTAATCGTCCGCACCGATCTCGAGGCCGGCGATCTTGTCGGCCTCGTCTCCGCGGCCGGTGAGCATGACGATGGGGATGGTCGAGTCGCGTCGGAGGGCGCGAGCGACATCGAGACCATCTATCTCCGGTAACCCGAGGTCGAGAACGATCAGATCCGGCCGCGACGAACGTGCGGTCGCGAGCGCTGCCTTTCCGTCGGAAGCGCTCACGACCGCGAACCCAGCGTGTTCCAGATAGGTCCGCGCCAGTTGGACGATCTTCGGCTCGTCGTCAACGACGAGGACCGTTTTCATGACGGGATGCTAGGTGCTCGTCGAGGACGGTCGGTCGCCGCTTGGCTTCTCGGCGTGGAGCTCGCGGTGCAGCTCCTCGATGCGTTCCCGACCGTTGCCCCATCCGCGCGGTCCGTAGCCACGGTGGCCGCCGCCAAAGGCGGCGCGCATCGCGCCGAAGATGAGGAAGATGAACAGGAGCGGGAACAGCAGGCCGAGGAAGCCGAACCCGTATCCCCAGTGGGGGTAGCCGTAGTACGCGACCGGCGCGGCGCCGGCGACGGGAAGCGTGGTGGCGAGCCCCTGCGAGAGACCGATCTGGTACGCGACAAGGCCGACCGCAAGTGCGAGGACGGTGACGGCAAGGAACCGGAGACCGTTCATGTGTGTATGACCCCTTTCGTTTGCGTCTGCGAGAAGGGTCGCGCCGGGGTGTGAAGTGGTCATGAAGGGGCCGGGGAGAGGTCGCGCTAGCGCAGCGTCGCGTCGAGCCAGCGCGCGACCTGCTCGACGGCCTCGGACTCTCGCGCTCCGAACTCGTGACCGGCGCCCTCGATCACCGCGAGGTCGATGAGCGGATTCACGAGCGCGATGCGCTGCAGCACCGCGAGCGGCCCCAGCTCGTCGTGCTGACCCTGCACGACGAGTGTCGGGCACCGCATTCCCTGCAGCGCGTCCTCATCGGCGGGACGCGGACGGTCAGGCGGCGAGATCGGGTGCCCCAGGATCGCGAGCGCGTCGGGCGGTTCGGTGACCGCGAGGAACGCGCACATCCGACCGCCGAAGCTGCGACCGACCAATGCGACCTTCTCATGCTGCGAGCGCAGGGCGTCGCGCGCCACGCGAAGGTCCTCGAGCTCGGTCGCGTACTCGCGGCTCGGACGCTTCCCGCGGGTGCGGAACGTGATGGCGTGGCTTTCGATGCCGAACACAGTCAGCCGTCGCGCGAGCGCGCGCAGGATCGGCTGCTCCGCCGTGCTGCCGTAACCCGGCGCGAGGACGGCTGCGCGAGTCAACGCGTTTTCGCGGTGAGCTTGGGCAGCTTCTGCTTCATGCCGATCGCCGGAGCGAGGAGATCGCCGACAGCGGCGATGCGGGCGCTCATGTTCGCGATCGTGAACGCGTCGGGCCGGCCGAGCGCGCCGATCTCATCCCAGCGCAGCGGCGCCGACACCGGAGCGCGCCGGATGGGCCGGACGCTGTACGGACCCGCAGTCGTCTTGCCACCGACGTTCTGCAGGAAGTCGATGTAGATCCCGCGGCGGCGATCCTTCACGACCTCGACCGTGATGAGCTTCGGATCGCGCTCGCGCGCGGCCTTGCCAAGCTCGAGCACGAAGTTGCGCGACTCATCGAACGTGTATTTCCGGGCGATCGGGACCCAGATGTGGATCCCACGCGAACCGGTCGTCTTCGGAAAACCCTGAAGGTCCATGCCGTCGAGAAGCTCGTGCACGATGTGCGCGGCCTCCTTCACATCGTCCCAGGTGGCGCCGGTCTGCGGATCGAGGTCGATGATCGCGATGTCCGGATGATCCGGGTCGTCGACGCGGGACAGCCAGGGGTGGATCTCGATCGCGGTGTAGTTCGCGAGCCAGACGAGCGTCGCGAGGTCGTTGCCAAGGACGTAGTCGATGCCGCCCTCGCGCTCCGCCG
>JANMSU010000115.1:0-4807 GCA_031389835.1 Chloroflexota bacterium | reverse complement strand
GTGGCGGCATCTCGCGTGATCGTGTTGTGGGGAGCGTCGTATGTTCGAGCGCAGAGAAGGGGAGCCGTTGAACCTCAAGCAGCTCTGGCATGCGGCCCTCGGCGAGCTGCAGCTCGGACTCACCAAGGCCAACTACGACACCTGGTTCAAAGACACCGCGATCGTCTCTGAAGAGGACGATGTGTACTGCGTCGGCGTTCCCAACGCCTTCGCCCGCGAGTGGCTCGAGAACAAGTACCGCCAGCAGGTCCGCGACGCCCTGAGGCACCTGGTGGGCCGCACCGTTGACGTTCGGTTCGTGACCCTCACGGCCGCGTCGGTCCGCACCGACCGTCCGGTGGCGGCCTCCGGTGGAGCCGGCGGCGGGTCATCCGCGCCGGCCACATCCGGGCCGACATCGGAGCGCCGCGAGGGCTCCGCCGCGGCCCTGCTCAACGCGCGCTACACGTTCTCGACGTTCGTCGTGGGATCGAACAACCGTTTGGCGCACGCAGCCGCGCTCTCCGTGGCCGAGCGCCCCGGCCACAGCTACAACCCGCTCTTCATCTACGGCGGCTCGGGACTTGGTAAGACGCATCTCATGCACGCGATCGGGCACGCCGTGATCTCCCGCCATCCCAAGAAACGCGTCGCCTACGCGACGAGCGAGAAATTCACGAACGAGTTCATCAACTCGATCCGTGGCCAGAAGAGCGAGGAGTTCCGTGAGCGGTATCGCCGCATCGACGTGCTCCTCATCGACGACATCCAGTTCCTCACCGGTAAAGAGGGCACGCAGGAGGAATTCTTCCACACGTTCAACGCGATCCACGAGGAGGGGAAGCAGATCGTCCTGTCCAGCGACCGTCCGCCGAAGGCCATCGAGCGGCTCGAGGATCGCCTGCGCTCCCGGTTCGAGTGGGGACTCATCGCCGACATTTCCACACCAGACCTCGAGACGCGCATCGCGATCCTCCGCGCGAAGGCCGAGGCCCAGTCGGTGGCCGTGCCGCCGCCGGTGATCGACTTTCTCGCGCAGCGGATCGTGTCGAACATCCGCGAGCTCGAGGGCGCGCTCACTCGCATCGTCGCCTACGCGACTCTCAGCGCGGTCCCCGTCACGACCCAGCTCGCGCAGGAGATGCTCCAGAACATCCTGTACAACCCCCGTCAGAAGACGCTGTCGCCTGACCGCATCGTCGAGACCGTCGCGCGCTACTACGGCGTGCCCTCCGATCAGCTGCGCGGAAAGGCTCGAGACAAGCAGGTCGTTCTACCGCGGCAGATCGCGATGTACCTCATGCGCGAGGAGACCGAAGCGCCGTTGATGCGGATCGGCGAGGCGCTGGGCGGGCGCGACCACTCGACCGTGCTCCACGGTTGCGAGAAGATCGAACGAGAGATGGCGGAGAACGACGACTTCCGGCGAGACGTCGGAGCGCTCCGGGAGATGCTGTACTCCGACTAGCTGAAAACCCGCGAATTTCCGCAGGTTTCGCCCAGGTCTCCAGGTGTGGATAAGCCCCCACAATGTGTGGATAAGCGCACCCATTTGTGGACATGTGCGTCCAGAGGGTGTTCGCCGAACCGACCACGGTCGGTCAACGAGACATTGGCGCCTCACTTCAGTTTCTGCTCCCCAGGCCGTCCCGCTCGAGTCCACACCCTGAGCGCGACACGCACACACGCGTCCTGGCCACGCCCGGCTCAGCGCAGCGCGACAACAGCATCTCGGAACGCTCATAGTCCACACCACTACTGCTAGTACCAGCGTCTTAATAGATAAATCGGGGAAGGTACGGAGGATCCGCGTTGAAGGTCACTTGTCTACAAGAAAACCTCGCGCGCGGACTTCAGATCGCGGGAAGAGCCGTCTCGACACGTGGGAGTCTCCCCATCCTCAGCAATGTGCTGCTGCGCACCGAGGGCGGCCGTCTGAAACTTACCGCGACGAACCTCGAGGTCGGCATCAACTGTTGGGTGCCCGCGAAGGTCGATGACGACGGGGCGATCACCGTGCCAGCGAAGCTCTTCACCGACTTCGTTAACTCTCTGCCGGCTGGTCCGACGGAGCTCTCGCTGAACGTTCGCACGAAGACCGTGCATCTTCGCCGCGATCCGTATGAGGCGAACTTCAAGGGCATGGACGCCGAGGAGTTCCCCATCATCCCAGTCGCTCCTGATAAGCCCACCACGCGCGTGAGCAAGTCCACGCTACGCCAGATGATCGGAGAAGTGGCGTTCGTCGCGACCACCGACGACAGCCGGCCCGTACTCACCGGCGTGCTGACCACGCTCGAAGGAGACAAGATCACGATGGCCGCGGCCGATCCCTACCGGCTGTCCGTGCGGAACGCGAAGCTCATGGACAAGGTCGAAACAAAGCTAGAGGTCATCATCCCCGCGCGAAGCCTGCAGGAAGTGCAGCGCATCATCGACGATAGCGATGACCCGGTCGATATCTTCGTCACGCCGAACGGCAGCCAGGTCATCTTCCATACGCCCGAGGCGGACCTCGTTTCGCGGGTGATCGAGGGCCAGTTCCCGAACTACCGCCAGGTCATCCCACAAGGCAAGCCCGCGACGAAGATCACAGTGCAGCGCGAAGAACTCCTTCAGGCGACACGACTCGCGTCGCTCTTCGCACGCGACTCCGCGAACATGCTTCGCTTCCAGGTGAACCCTTCCGATCAGCCGCCGCTCATCATCAGCGCGAACGCTGCCGAAGTGGGCGACCAGACCGCCAAGGTGGACGCGACTGTCGAGGGGCAGAACACCACCATCGCTTTCAACTCGCGGTTCGTATCGGACGCACTCAGCAGCCTCACCGCGCCCGAGGTCTCGCTCGAGCTCGGCGGTCCGCTCGCGCCGGGCGTCATCAAGATCGTCGGCGATCCGGACTACCTCCACGTGGTGATGCCGCTTCGCATCCCGGCCTAGAAAGTGCGCGTCTCCACGCTCGCGCTGGAGGACTTCCGCAGTTACGCGGAGGTCGAGCTGCCACTTGCGCGCGGCGCGGTGGCTTTCGTCGGCCCGAACGGCGCCGGCAAGACGAATCTCCTGGAGGCGATCCACCTCATCGCTCGAGGCGACTCGCCTCGCGCACGTGACGACACCGAGATGGTCCGTTGGGGCGCCACGACCGCGCGCGTCCGCACCGAAGTGGATCGCGCCGAAGACCACCGACGGATCGAGACGTTGCTCTTCGCGCCGCCCGATGGCGAGCGTCGCCGACCGCGGCGCTATCTCCTTGACGGCGCGGGAAAGCGGTCGGAGGATGCCGCGGGCGAGCTCGTCGTCGTCGCGTTCTTTCCCGAGGATGTCGAGCTGCTCGGCGCGGCGCCGAGCGGACGGCGTCGCTTCCTCGACGCGATGCTCGGACAGATCGATCGCGCACACCGACGTGAGATGCGCGAGATCCAGCGCGTCCTCGAGCAGCGCAACGCTCTGCTGCGCGCGGCTCGCGACGAGCTGGATCTGCCCGAGGAGGAGATGGCGTTCTGGGATCGCGAGCTAGTACGTCTCTCCGCCGCGATCTCACTCCGTCGATCGCGGCTCACGCTCGAGCTGTCCGCACCGTTCGTCAGCGCGACCGAGCTATTCACCGGCGCGGCGGGACTGATGATCTCGTACGCGGGCCAGGTGGAGGGCGAGACGCTCGAGGAACGCGCCACGGGCTATCAGCAGGTGCTGCGCGAGAAACGCGAGCGCGAGCGATGGCAAGGCACGTCGCTGGTGGGGCCGCAGCGTGACGATCTCATCGTGACGTCCGAGGGGCGTACCTTGCCGGAGTTCGCGTCGCGGGGCGAGCACCGGAGCGCGGTGCTTTCGCTCAAGATCGCTGAGGCCGCGTGGCTCGCGTCGCGCATCGGAGAGCAGCCGGTGTTCCTGCTGGATGACGTGCTCTCGGAGCTGGATCCCTCACGACGCGACGCCCTGGCGCGCGCGATCCCGGAGGACGCGCAGACGCTCCTAACAGCGGCCATCACAACGGCCCTGCCAGATGTCCTTCGCGAGCGGGCCACGCTCGTGCCCGTCCGGCGCGGCGAGGTCGGATGAGACCCATCGCGCGCGCGATACAGAGCGCTTTGCAAACGCTGGGCATCGCGAACGATGTTGCTCGCGCGGATGCGGTGCGCGTCTGGCACGCGGCCGCGACGACCGTGCTCGGCGAGGATGCGGTCAGCACGCGGGCGGTGCGCACCGACGGCGACACGCTCGTCGTTTTGGTCCCCACCGCGCAGTGGGCCGGCGAGATCAGGCTCCGCGAGCGCGAGCTGATCCGCGCGCTCGCCGAACGCGCGCCCGCGAGCCGCATCGCGCGTCTGCGGTGCGTTCCCTCGCCGTGAGCCTTCGGGTCTGGGACACTCGGAAGCCATGCCCCAGCTGAGCTTCGTCACGACGGTCGGCAGCACGGCAGACGTGCGAGCAAGCCGCGCCGACGTGATCCTCATCAGCGAGCCCGAGACAGGCGCGACGCTCCGCACGAAGGGCCGGCTCTACCTGCTGTTCGAGGCGTCGCCGCCCGGCCCCGCAGAGAAGATCGCGCGGGAGGTCGCGGAGCTAACGCGCCAGGAGTATTACTACGACCTCAGCGCGGGTATCGAGGTCTCGCTTCGGCGGGCGCTGCGACAGGCGAACCGCCGCGCGACCCAGCGGCTGCGCGAAAACCGCGGCTCGATCACGCTTCAGTGCGCGTGCGCCGTTGTCGTCAACAACGAGCTGTACACGTCGCGGGTCGGTGGCGCACAGGTCTTCCTCGTGCGGCGGGCCCGGCTTTTCCTCCCTGGTGATGAGCCCGGGGAGCTCGCAGACTTCGTCCACAAGA
>JANMSU010000104.1:0-3258 GCA_031389835.1 Chloroflexota bacterium | reverse complement strand
TGCGCCTCCGCGGCGGTCAGCAGATTCCGTAGCAGCAGCGCGGTCGTCAGGGTCCCAACGCCACCGGGAACGGGGCTGAGGGCTCCGGCGATGCTCGCGACGCTGTCGACATCGACGTCGCCTGCCACTCCGGCCGGCGTCACGTTGATCCCGGCGTCGATCACGGTCGCGCCCGGCGAGATCATGTTGCCGGTCAGGAACCCAGCCCGGCCGACCGCGACGATGATGACCGCGGCGCGACGCGTCACCGCGGCGACGTCGGACGTTTGCTTGTGCGCCACGGTCACCGTCGCGTCCTCATTCAGGAGCAGCGCCGCCGCGGGACGTCCGACGACGGTGCTGCGTCCAACGACGACGACCTCGGTGCCCTTCAGCGGGACATCGTGGAACTTGAGCAGCTCGACGATCGCCTCGGCCGTCGAGGGCACAAAGCGTGGACGGCCGTCGAGAAGAAGTCCGACGCTGTACGGGCTCAGCCCCTCGACGTCCTTGTCCGGCGCGATGTGATCGACAAGGTGACCCTCGCCGAGCTTTCCGGGTAGGGGCGTGAGGAGCAGGACGCCGTGGACCATGGGATCGTGGCTCGCGCGATCGAGTTCGGCGATCACCGTCGCTTCGGTCGCCTCTCGACTCAGCGGGATGTGGCGGACGGCGATCCCGATCGCGTCGCCGCCGCGCACGAGTCGCTGCAGATACGTGTTCGCGGCCGGATCGATGCCGACGGAGATCGCGGCCAGCGTCGGATGGATGTCGCGAGCACGCAGTGCGTCGGATCGTTCGCGCGAGCGCGCGTTCAACCGCTCCGCGAGCGGTCGCCCGTGCAGCAGTCGCATCAGCGCGCGATGCGCGTCTCGACGAAGTCAGTGATCCTTTTGCGCTGCGCTTCGGCGCCGTCGAGCGCGCGGTCGAGGTCCTCAGACAGCGCCTTCACCTGCGCGGGATCCTTCACGGAAGCGAGATTGATCATCACGTTGAGCGACGCACCGCGCAGCGCCGCCTCCGCCATCAAGGCGCCGACGCCGATGTCGCTCGCTGTCGCAGGCGTGGATTTCGCGATCCCCCGTTCGCAGGCATCCAGGAGGCGCCGGCTCGTCTTTGCGACCTCGAGTGGGACGCGCGACGCGGCGAGAAGCGCGGACTGGATGCGTTCGGTGCGCTCGCGCTTTTGATCGTCTGTCGATTTCGGCAGCTTCATCGCCTGCGCGACGCCGCCGTATGCGGCGCTGTCGTCGTCCACGAGGCGGAGGAAGTCTGCGCGCAGGTTGTCCATCTCCGTGACGTAGTCCGCGAACCAGCTGTCGTCCGACTTCTTCGCCGCGATCCTGGCGACCATCGCGGCGAGAGCCGATCCCAGCGCACCCGCATATGCCGCCGCGCTGCCTCCGCCGGGAACCGGAGCATCGGAGGACAGATCGTCAGTGAACGCGCGCAAGGTGCGGTCGACGAGCCGTTCGGTCATGGGAACGGCGAGAGTGTACGTGTTACGATTCCGCGAAAGTTCAGACGCGATCCCTTTTTCATCCAGAAGAGGCTGAGGGTACGGCCCGATGACGCCTCGGCAACCAGCGGAGGCCCGCCACGGTGCCAACTCCGGCCCTGAACAACAGGGAAAGATGAGAGAGGGTCGACCCGTAAAGGGCGACTTCTCTTGAATATGGAGAGGTCGTTTTTCATTTGAGCAACCTCGCAGCGCTCCTCCGACAGGGAGAGTTCGTCGTCACTGCCGAACTAAATCCGCCCAAGAGCGCATCGGGAGCGGCGGTGAAGCGACGGGCAGGCGTCCTCAAGGGCAACGTCGACGCCGTCAATGTCACCGACAGTAATCGCAGCGTCGTGGCGATGGCCGCGATCCCGGCCGCACTGTTGGTGCGCGAGGCAGGCGTGGAGCCCGTCGTTCAGATCACGGGCCGCGACCGCAACCGGATCGCGCTACAGGCCGATCTCCTTGGCGCCGCCGCGCTCGGCCTGGCCAACTTTCTGTTCATGAGCGGCGACGACCCGAAGCACGGTAACCATCCCGACGCGGTGCACGTGAAGGACCTCGACGGCGTCGGGCTGATCAAGATGGCGGTCACGATGCGTGACGAGCACAGGTTCCTGTCAGGCGATGAGATCCGGCAGGCGCCCGAGTACTTCATCGGCGGCACCGCATCGCCATTCTCGAAGCCGATGTCGGCGGACCTCGAGAAGACCGTGGAGAAGATCAACTCCGGCGCGGACTTCATACAGACGCAGCCCGTCTTTGATCTCGCGACGTTCAGCCAGTGGCTCGCCGAGCTGCGGCGCATCGGTGGCGGGCGTGAGGCCGCTGTCATCGCCGGCGTTCTCGTCCTACGGTCACCCGACCAGGCGGAGCGTCTCCTGCGGGTGCCTGGCATCGCGCTTGGCCGGGAGGTCGTCGATCGCATCAAGAAGGCTGCCGACGCGGAACAAGAGGGCATCGCCATCGCGGTGGAAACGGTCAAGTCGCTGAGCGCGCTCCCGGGCGTTCATGGCGTGCACATCTACGCGATCGAATGGCCGGAAGCCGTTCCGCTTGTCGCGGAGCGCGCTGATCTATTACCAAGACCCAAAGTGAAGGAGTAGTCCATGAAGACGACCGTGACCGGTGCATATCCCAAGATCTCAGATGAGCACCAGGACCTGCGCCGGGCGCTGCACCGGCACGACCGTGGCGAGCTCGACGCTGATGGCCTGACTGGCGTGCTCGATGAGAGCACGCGGTGGGCGATCGGTGAGCTCGACTGGGCCGGCGTCGATGTGATCAACGACGGCCAGGTCCGCTGGGACGACCTGCTCGCCCCGTTCGCGCGCGCATGGAGCGGCTGCGACCGCGGCCCGCTGGAGCGCTTCTACGACAACAACACCTATTTCCGACAGCCGGTCATCACCGGACCGATCACGACCGAAGGCACCACTCTGGTGCGCGACTTTGAGTTCGCGCGGGGCGTCGCACGCGGTGAGCTGAAGGCGGCCGTGTGCGGCCCACTCACGTTCGCGACGCTCGCGGAAGACCACCATTACCGTTCGATCGAGGATCGCACCCTTGCGGTCGCAGACGCGATCGCGGCGGAGATCCGCGGACTCGGCGCGGCCGGCGCGACACTCGTTGACATCGAGGAGCCAGCGCTCGTCGCGCACCCGGAGCACTTCGCACTCGCGCGTGCGGCCATCGAGCGCCTCGCGGTCGCCGGCGTGCCGCTCGCGCTCCAGACGTACTTCTTCCCCGCCGATCCTCTTCTCGACGCGCTCGCGGCG
>JANMSU010000086.1:0-3046 GCA_031389835.1 Chloroflexota bacterium | reverse complement strand
AGCGGAATGATCGTCGAGACGAGCTCGCGCATCCCGAAGAGCTGCCGCCGTACGGCGAAGTCGTCGGTGCGTTCCGCGACCTCCGCGAGCTGCTCGATGGTGGGGTCCTCGACGTGAGTCCGGCGCTCGAAACGCGTCGAGCGTGCGGGCTTTACGCGCCGGTCTTCGTGCGCCGTCGCGTCCACCACTTTCGAATCACGTCGAGACGAGTCATGAGATGGATGTAGTTGCCGGTGAGCTTTCCCACCACGCTGCCTTCGCGAAGCGATGCGATGAAATCCTCGCGACCCACGAAGTCGTCGATCTCGACCCAGGCCCGTCCGATCTCGGAGGCGCGATGCGCATCGCTCCCAACGGCACCGGGAAGGTCCTTTTCCTTCGCGAATGCGGCCGCGCGCAGGTTGTCGCCCGTGAACGCCTCACGGGCGTTGAAGACCTCGATGCAGTCGATGTCTTTGTGAACGCGCTCGAGCACGGAGCGCCGGATATGGAACGTGCGATTGCGGCTGAATGGGTGCGGTACGGAGACGAGACCGCCCTGATCGTGGATACGCGCGATCGTCTCTTCCGCGGTCAGGCCGCGCGGGATCTCCTTCTCGAGGAACAGACCGATGATCTCGCCGTCGCGGGTGCTCACCTCTTCGCCCACGATCACGCGGAAACCGTCGGCCAGCTCCCGTAGCCGCAATGCGCCCTCGATGGTGTTGTGATCGGTCGCGCAGACGACCTGCAGCCCGGCAGCCTTCACCGCGGCCGCCTGCGACCGGAGCGGCGTGCGGCTGTCCGGTGAGTACTCGCTGTGCGTATGCATATCGACCTTGACCTTGCTCATGCGGTCCCCTGTTTCGTCCGCCCGCGCGCGTGCGCGTCGTCGACGATCGCGCGAATGCGGTCCCGGAATCGTGACACATCGAACCGTCGTGCGGAGCGACGCAGCTCCTCAACATCCCATGACCGGTGCTCCACGCGCAGCACCGCCTCCGTGAACGCGTCGACGTCGGGCGTGCGGACAAGCGCCCCGTCGATCCCGTCCCGAACGATCTCCTGTGCGCCCCCCGCCGCGAGCGCGACGACCGGCGCACCGGATGCGAGCGCCTCAACGCATACGATCCCGAAGTCGTCCTCGGCCGGGAAGATCAGGCCGCGCGCGGCGCCAAGCAGCTGCCGCAGCGTCGCATCGTCAAGACGTCCGGCGAACGCGACGTTGTCGCGTGCTATCGCCTCGAGCGAGCCGCGCTCGCGCCCCTCGCCCACGACCACGAGCCGCAGACCGAGGGTCGCGAACGCGCGCACGGCGATGTCAGCGCGCTTGTAGGCGGACAGCCGGCCTACATAGACCCAGAAGTCCCCACGATCACGCTGAGGTGTAAAGGTGTCGACGTCGATGGGTGGATGCACGACGTCGCTCTCTCGCCCGTAGTAACGGCGGATGCGTTCCGCGACGACCGACGAGTTCGCGATCCAGCGATCGACGCGCGCGGCGAAGGAGCGGTCGGTCTCGCGCAGACCGGCCAGCAGCTCGCCGACGGCTCCGCGCAGCGGCGCGGGGATCTCCTCGCGCACGTACTCGTCGCTCCAGTCCCACAGATATCTGGTGGGCGAGTGGCAGTACGCGACCTCCACCGTCCGCTCAGGCAGACCGAGTCCTTTGATGAACGCGCTGGTCGACACCAGCACGAGATCGGTGTCTTCGGCGACGCGGAGACGCCGGGCGGCACTCGGGTACAGCGGGAGCAGGACGCGGTGGAGCCCGCCGCCGATCGGGAACTGCTGCAGGAAGCTCGTTCGAAGATCCCAGCCCGGGAGGTCCCCGTAGCGACGCCGATCGTGGAAGAACGTGTACACCGGAGCCACTGGCCACATCGCATGCAGCACATCGACCACGTGCTCGGCGCCGCCTCGGGCGGCAAAGTACTCGTGTGCGAGCGCGAGCTTCATCGGCCGATGAGTCGCTTGCGCAGCACCAGCAGCGCGAACAACGGCAGAACACGCTGCCGGCGCCAGCGCGATGGCTCGCGCGCGAGTCGCCAGAGCCACACGAGGCCGATCGCGTGAAGCGCGGCCGGCGGGACCTTCTGGACGCCGGCGAGCTGATCGAAGACGCCGCCCACGCCGATCGCCAGGAGCACACCGGGCAACGCTGGCAGGTTGCGCGCGATCCACAGCTCTTGCTTCGGCATGCCGTACGCGACGAGCAGCACCTGCGCCGCGGTCTCACGCAAACGCGCGACCGACTGCGTGTCGTCCTCCGGCTCCGCCGACCCCGAATGCACACCGGCAACGACGAGCCCAGGCGCGCGGCGGCGCAGCTCAACCGCGGCGCGCTCGGCAACGCCCGGAGCGGCGCCGAGAAAGAAGATCGGCTCGCGACGCTGCGCCAGATGCGGCACGAGCGCGTCGACGAGAAGACGGCCGGGCACGCGTGGCAACGGGTCGCCCAAGAGCCGCGATGCGGCAACGACGCCGCTCCCGTCGGCGACGACGAGGTGCGCCTCGCGCGCGATCTGTGCCACGGCGGGGTCCTGACGCGCGAGCATCACGAACTCGGGATTCGCGGTGATGACAAAGGTGCGCTCCCCCGCCCCGAGGCGGCGCAGGATGCGTTCGACCGCCGCAGCGAGGGGGACGCGGTCGAAACCCACGCCGAGCACGTCCACCCGCGCGGACACGACCTTATCTAGCGGACGGCGACGAGGCTTCTGCGGAAGAAGTCGATGTGCTCGAGAGCGAGGCCGGTCCCCTTCGCCACGCAGTAGAGGGGGTTCTCGGCCACGTAACACGCGACACCGGTGACCTGCGTCAGCAGCTTGTCCATGTTGCGAAGAAGCGCGCCGCCACCGGAAAGCACCATGCCCTTGTCGATGACGTCCGAAGCCAGCTCCGGCGGCGTCTCTTCGAGAACGGCTTTCACGGAGGTGATGATCTGCTGCAGCACGGGGTCCATCGCCTCGGTGATCTCGTTGCTTCCGATGGTGATCGTTCGCGGGAGACCGGCGATGAGATCGCGGCCGCGGACCTCCATCGTGAGCTCCTGGTCCATCGGCAT
>JANMSU010000081.1:0-2426 GCA_031389835.1 Chloroflexota bacterium | reverse complement strand
AAGAGCACGGGCCGCGAGGAATTCGGCAAGCCGTTCGCCACGCGCCTCCAGGGTCGCGTCACCGCCGACGGTGGATCGCTCGACGACGCGCTCGCGACCGCGCTCGCGGTGACCACACGCAGCATCGCCGAGGCGCTGGCGCGTGAGACGCCGACCGGCACGAGCTGGAAGATGCTGGCGGTCGCGGGCGGCGGTGCGCGGAACGCCGCGCTCATGGACTCGCTCGTCCGTGCCGTCGCACCGCTGCGCGTCGTGAAGACCGATGAGCTCGGCATCCCGTCGAACGCCCGGGAGGCGATCGCATTCGCGATCATGGGTGCGTACCGCCTCCGCGAACTGTTCAACGTGCTTCCGAGCGCGACCGGAGCGCGCCAGGCAGTGCGCGGGGGTTCGGTGCATCTTCCTTGAGCGGGATCGTCGTCGGCATCGACGCCGGCGCGTCGAAGACGCGCGCCTTCGCGGTCGATGAGGCCGGCACGGTGGTGGGCCGGGGCGCCGGCGGCGGCGGCAATCTGCTCACCTCGCCCGATCCGCAGGGCGCGATCGCCGCGGCGCTCGCGGAGGCGCTCGGCGGGCGCGCGGCGGATGCGGTGGTGCTCTCCTGCGCGGGCGGCGATCGCGAGACGGAGCGCACGCGCGGACACGAGATCCTCGCCCAGCACGCGCCGCCGGGCGCGAAGCTGCTCGTGACGCACGACGCGATCGCCGCGCTGTATGCGGGAAATCCCACGGGCTGCGGCGTCGTCCTCATCGCCGGCACCGGGTCGATCGCCTACGGCCGCAACGAGGAAGGTGAAGAGGACCGCGCCGGCGGTTGGGGTTACCTCATCGGTGACGAGGGTTCGGCAGTGTGGTGCGGGCTCGAAGCATTGCGAGCGATCTCGCATGCGGTCGACGGCCGCGGCGCGCCGACGCGCATGACCGCGCTCCTGTTCCAGCAGCTCGGCGTCGGCCAGTTCAGCGACGTGCTGCCGCTCGTCTATGGCCGACCGCATCCGGCGCCGGCGATCGGCGCCGCGACGCGCGCGCTCGCGAGCGCATCGGCCGAGGGCGACGCGATGGCCAACGCGATCCTGCAGCGAGGCGCGAACGCGCTCGCGCGCGCCGCGACCGTCGTTGCGCTGACGCTCGGCCTTACCGCCGGACCGGTCTACCTGGCCGGCGGCGCCTTCGAGAACCTGCCGCTACTCCAGCGCCTCGTGCAGCTGGACCTGCTCGGCCTGCTTCCGCAGGCGACGGTCGAGCCGGTGCGCGAGGAGCCGGCGATGGGCGCGGCACGTCTCGCGGCCGCGCTGGCGTGGAGTGCGAAATGAGTGAGCTGCGTCCGACCGAGGGCCGCAATCCGAAGGCGCGCGGTATCGAGTCGTTCACGACGCGCCAGATCCTCGAGCTGATGAACGACGAGGACGCGGCTGTCCCGACCGCCGTGCGCGCCGCCTTGCCCAGGGTCGAGAGGGCGGTGGACGCGATCGTCGGCGCGATCGCGAATGGCGGGCACGTGATCTACGTCGGCGCCGGTACCAGCGGCCGCCTCGGGGTGCTTGATGCCAGCGAAGCGCCGCCGACGTTCGGCGTGGAGCCCGATCTGTTCCACGGGATCATCGCGGGCGGGGACACCGCTCTGCGCTCGTCCATCGAGGGCGCCGAGGACGAAAAGTCGACCGGCCGGCGCGATGTCGCGCAGGTCGTTCGGCGTGGCGACGTGATCGTGGGGATCTCCGCGAGCGGGCGCGCGCCGTACGTGATCGGCGGTCTGGAAGCCGGGGAGAACGTCGCATCGACGACGGTCGGGATCACGTGCAACGCGGACTCTCCCCTCGCCCGCGCGGTGAACATCGCGATCGTCGTCGACGTCGGGCCCGAGGTACTTGCGGGCTCGAGCCGTCTCAAGGCCGGTACCGCGACGAAGCTCGTGCTCAACATGCTCTCGACGGCGGCGATGATCCGATCGGGCCGAACGCGTGGCGATCTCATGGTGGATCTGCGCCCGACCAACGCGAAGCTGCGGGAGCGCGCCGTGCGGATGGTGCGGGACGAAGCGCGCATCAGCGAGGACGAGGCGCGGGCGCGTCTCGAGGCCGCGGATTGGAGCGTCCGCAAGGCGCTCGAGCGATGAAGCTCATCGTCAACGCGGATGACTTCGGCTACACCGAGAGCGTCTCGACCGGGATCCTGCGCGCGCATCGTGACGGCATCGTGACCGCGACGACGTTCATGACAAATGCGCCGCACACCGCAGGTGCTGCGAAGCTGGCGCGCGCTACGCCGTCGCTCGATGTGGGCGTTCATCTCGTTCTGAGCTTTGATCGGCCTTTGGCCAATGTCGCACGCCTCCGCAGCCTTGTTGACGAAGATGGAAAGTTCCTTCGCGCCACGGAGCTTCTCCGCCGAGACATCGACCGCGAAGAAGCACTGCTCGAATACCG
>JANMSU010000066.1:0-1717 GCA_031389835.1 Chloroflexota bacterium | reverse complement strand
CCCAGCACCGGCAGCAGGAGCGCGAAGCCGGTCGTGAGGCCGATGGTGGCGAGCGTCGCACCGAGCGCGAGCGCGCCGGTGTCGCCCATGATCACTTCCGCCGGGTGCACGTTGAACCAGAGGAACGCCAGCAGCGCGCCGACCATCGCGGCGCACAGCACGACCAGCCAGGGGAAGCCACGGGTGTTAGCGATGAACGCGATGGAGAGGAACGCGAACACAGCCGTGCCGCCGGCGAGTCCGTCCATCCCGTCGGTGAGGTTCACGCCGTTCGACATCGCGACGATCGCGAAGAGCGCGAGGGCCACGAACAGCGCGCCGCCGATCTCCAGCTCCCCGACGAGCGGAACGTAGATGCCCGTGACGCCGAAGTGACGCTGGATGTAGATCGCGGCGACGAGACCGACGATCACCTGCCACACGAGCTTGTGACGCCCCCGGATGCCGAAGCCATAGCGGACATTCACAAGGTCGTCGATCGCGCCGAGCATGCCGACGAAGATGAGCGTGCCGATCGGCACGATCGTCTGCGGGATGAACTGGTCTCGCTGCTCGGTCGGGAGGAGCAGGAGCACGAAGAGCCACAGCGCGAAAGTGACGCCGATGAACAGCCCACCGCCCATCGTCGGGATGCCCTGCTTGACGTAGTGGGTTTGCGGGCCCTCGGGACGGATGTTCTGACCGATACGGAAACGCCGCAAAAGGCGAATGTACGGCGCGCCGAGAAGGAGACCGAGAAGGAACCCCGAAAGCAGCACGCCGAGGGCGAGGATCTCCACCTAGCGACGCGTCACTGGTCCGCGACCGGGCGAACGAGCGTGTCCGCCAAACGGTCGAGCGCGAGCGAGTGCGAGCCCTTCACGAGGATCGTGTCGCCGGGCTGCTGCTTGCCGCGCAACAGCACGAGCGCCTCGCCGAGCTCACTTGCCCAGTACGCCTCCGCCAGTCCAGCCGCGCGCGCGGCGTCGACCGCCGTCCGCGCGAGCTCGCCGATCCCGATCAGCACGTCGGTGCTGCGCGCGGCGTCCCGCCCGAGCGCTTCGTGGGCGTCCGCGGAGAACGTCCCGAGCTCGAGCATGTCGCCGAGCACCGCGATTCGACGACCTTTGACGCCGCGGAGCACGGCAAGCGCGGCGGCCACCGCGGCCGGACTCGCGTTGTAGCTGTCGTCGATGACGGTGACGCTTGCGCCGCGGCGGATCTCCATCCGATGGGCCGGCTGCTCGAGCGTTCCCAGCGCCACGGCGGCCTCCGCGAGCGGCACGCCGAGCGCCCGCGCCGCCCCCAGGGCCGCCAGCGCCGCGGGCACGAGCTGCCGCCCCGGGATCGGGAGCTCCACCGCGACGCGTTCGCCCTCGTACACCGCGGTGAAGCGCAGCGGGTTGAGACCTTCGGCGTGAACATCCACGGCGCGAAGCTGCGCGTCCTCGGCCTCGCCGAAGAGGACCACGCGCGCACGCGTGCGTGGCGCGAGCGCTCGGACGCGCGGGCTGTCGGCATTGAGCAGCGCCATGCCGTCGTCGGGCAGCGATTCGATGAGCTCGGCCTTACCAGCGGCGATCGCGTCGACGTTCGGGGTCCGCGCGAAGTGCGCGGGGATGGCGGGGATCTCGGTGATGATGCCGATGCGCGGTCGCACGAGCCGGCACAGGTCCGCGATCTCGCCGGGTACGTAGAAGCCGAGCTCGATCACGGCGACCTCGTGTGTGGGTTCGAG
>JANMSU010000065.1:0-4532 GCA_031389835.1 Chloroflexota bacterium | reverse complement strand
GGCGACCGTCTTCTTCATTCTTGCGTACGTTCCGCTCGCGCTGCTCGCCGTTCTTCGCGCCGCTCGCCGCTAAGAGACCGCTATCCCCGCGCGATGCGGCGCGTTGCGCCACCCCGAGGTGCGGCTGCTGCGCGACTGACGCTCTTCGGCGCGACGTTGGAATAGCTCTCGTCGATCCATTCCTCGAACATGTCCATCGGCGCGGCGCCTTGCGGCTTCTTTACCGAGACCCAGCCCGATTTGCCCAGGCCGTAACCCATCGCCTCTACGTACGACTGGCTCTTCGCGAAGAGGAGCGCGTTCGTGAGCTTCACGCCCATCACGTAGTCCGCATACGGAGCGTCCGCCGCGGGCTCAGCCATGCCGAAGAACACGAAGACTTTGCCGCGGACTTTTGCGACGTTCTCACCCCAGGGATGTTCGAGCGTCGTGTCGGGTTTCGCGAGCGCGTACTTGAGGAGTCGAGCCTTCGCGGCCTTGAGGGTGGTCACGATGGCCGAACTCTAAAGCTCACCTGAGAAGCCCACGCGCTGACACGTGACGGTCTCGATCCGCGGTTGCGGCTTGCCATCGTCACCGAGCGGGACGCGCAGTCGCGCAAGAAGACGCCACCGCTCGTCTCCACGCTGGACCTGGACGATGACGAATGCGTTCTCGATCTCACTGCCCGGCGCGCCGACCGTCCGCACGACTAGCGAGAGTTGCGTTTCGCCGGGCCCGGCTATCTCACGATCGAGCGCGGCCTCGCCGCGGAACTGCGCATGCGGTGCGATCGCTGCAACGACACGAACGGCATCCGGCTCCATGTTTGAGATGCGCCAGGTGGTGCGCCAACCGTCGCCGTCTCGCTTGGCGGCGCCCATGGGCGCGATAGTGAGCCGCGGTGCGTTCACCGCTCCGCCTCGGGTCCCTTCTCCGCAAGGTCGCGGTAGAAGATCACCGTCGGGCGCAGCTCTCCGTCCGGCATGCCGGCGTACCGGGGGATCTCTGCCGCACGAGTCCACCCGAGCTTCGCGTACAGCGGCTCCGCCTCGCTGTCGGCGATGGTGTCGAGCACCAGCAGCGTGCGGTGCTCGGAAAGCGCGATGCGCTCGATCTCGCTCATCAGCGCGGTGCCGATCCGCCGCCGGCGCGCGGAGCGGTGGACCAGCACTTTCGCCACCTCCGCCCGATGCCGCGCGTTGGGCAGCTGTGCGAGTCGGAGCTGCGCCGTACCGACGAGGCGGCCGTCCAGACGCGCGCCGATGACAAGCACGTTGCCACGCACGACGTCGTCCGCGAGGCCTCGCCACCAGGACGCCGCGTCATCCGGACTGAACGGCAGCAGGAAACCGACCGACGCGCCGCCGGCCACCGCATCGGCGAGGATCATCGCGAGGTCGGGGATCGCAGCGTCGAAGGCCGGTCCGTCGAGCCGCTGCAGCGTCAATGTCATGTGGCGGCCGGTATGACCTGTTCGGCGAACGCGGCGAGGGCGTCCCAGTCGTAGGGAGCGGCGCGCACCGCGATGTTGAGACGCGCGGCCCCCGCGTCGCGGAACTCCTTCACGATCTCCGCTGCCTGCGACGGCGTGCCGCGCAGGAAGCCGGTGAAACCCCGAGTGTCGTCGCCCCACTCGCGCTGATAGCGCTCTTCAGCGCGCGTCGCTCCCTTGGCGTCTGCGCCCATGTAAAAGCCGACGTTGATGGTGCGCGCGATCTTGCTCCCATCGCGACCGACCTCCGAACACCACCGGTCGAGGACCTCGTTCTTCCGCGCCCACTCCGCCGGCGCGAGATACGGCGCGTTCCAGCCGTCGGCTAAGCGTGCGACGGTGCGTAGCGTGCGCTTCTCGCCCGCCCCGCCGATCCAGAGCGGCAAGCGCGCCTGGATCGGCTTCGGGTAGTTCGGTGCGTGTCGCAATGAGTGGTGTTTTCCCGAGAACTCCGCGAAAGGCTCATCGAACAACAGGCGTAGCGCCTCGGCGTACTCCTCGAGCTCATCCTCCCGCGTCTTGATGTCCGGGAACGCGAAGCCGAACGCGCGGTACTCAGGCTCGTTCCAGCCCGCGCCGATCCCGCACTGCACGCGGCCGTTCGAGACGTGGTCGATCGTGGTCACGGATTTCGCGAGCAGGCCGGGGTTCCGGTACGCGATGCTGAAAACGAGGCACCCGACGAGGACGCGCGTCGTCTCAGCAGCAGCCGCCGTCAGCGTGGCGACGGATTCGAAACACTCGCCTGTGCCGTCCCGATGCGGCGTCTCCTGGAAGTGATCGGAGACCGAGAACCAGTCGAAGCCGCGCTCGTCGGCGAAGCGCCACAGCCGTCGCAGCTCGTCGAGCGGCCCGCCTAGGTGACCGACATGGATGCCGAACTTGATGGGGCGAGACTAATACCCGGGCTCCTGGTAGCCACCGGTCGGCGTCGGCATGAACGATGGCGCTCCCGTGGCGTTCGCCGGTGCGTCCTTGGGAGCGCCGCTTCCGCCGCCGGCAGCGGCACACGCGGTGGTGGCCAGCAGTAACGCCGCGGCCAGGGCCAACAGGGCTCGTCGCATGGCGCTCACCTCCTGATACCGTTGATACGGGGAGGAGGCCCGAACGGATATGGGTCCGCTGGCCATCTTCGCCGTCTTCGTTGTGATCATCTTGATCGCCCTCGCGGCGCTCGGTTTCGCGTTGGTCGTGGCGCGCCAGGCGAGCCGGCCTCGTCCGGCGCTACCGGTGAACTGTGGCGACTGTGTGTTCATGATCCCGCGCGCCAAGGTCTATCGGCGCGAGACGATCGAGGAGGCCGACGGCCTCATCCACTATCTCTGCGAGAAGCGCTGGATCGAGATCACGCCGTACTCCCCGCGTTGTGATCTCGGACGGAGCAAGACCCGAACGTCGTCACCAGTCACGACCGGATAGGTCAGGGCAGGGCGAAGACCCTCTCGGCGTTCCCGTATGCGATCGCGCGGGCGACGTCCTCCGGAAGATCACTAAGCCAGACTCGCGCCGATTCCGCCGCGTCGACGAGCGCGTTCCAGCGCTCGGGTACCCACGTGTCCGTCCCGTACATGAACCGATCGGGGTGTCGAAGGAAGAGCGCGCGCCACGCCGGATCCAGACGACCCTCTGAGGCCACATCCGAGCGCAGCGCGAGCTCGACCACCAGGCGCGGGTAGCGGTCGATGAGGCCGCCAACCGTCGCCGCGCTCTCGCCCATGCCCGCATGCGCCCAGAGCACGCGTGCCCGCGCGTCGACGCGAAGCAGCTCTTCGACCGCACGCGCGTCCGCGTGCGCGTGGAGCACCAGATCCTCACGAACAGCCATCGCCACGACCTGTCGCACGACGGGCAGGTCGGCCTCGCCCGGACTGAGGTGGAATTCCCCGATCCCACGGTGCACTCCCGGGCGATAGCGCGAAGCGAGATACGCCACGACGGTCCCGTCACGCGTCCAGCTCCCGATCTCGCCCGGACCGCGGTAGGGGCGCAGGATGGGGATGACGATGTCGGGCGCGCGCTCGTAGAGCGCGATCGTTCCGTCATCGGGCGTGCTCGACACGAGCGCGCGACGGACTCCGGCCTCCCTCAGCACCGCGAGCACTTCATCGATCGGGAACCGCTGCCTCGCGTCGGCGCTGTAGTGCACGTGCGCGTCGAACAGAGCGACCCGCTCGGCCGATGGTGCGCGCGTCGCGATTGCCATCGATGGCGTCGGCGTGGTCGTCGTTGATGGAGCGACCGAGCTCGTCGTGCACGCCGCCAGCACGACCGTCGCAAGCAGAGCGCCTATCTTCACAGCGGGATAGCCTACCGGCGTGACGGCCTCCTTCGACGCCTTCGATGCGTACGTGCGCGCCCACCAGCGGGAGTACATCGACGAGCTGAAGGCCCTGGTGCGGTTGCCCACCGTCTCCGCGCAGAAGAGCGCGATCGACGAGACCGCCCGCGTGGTGCTGGAGCGGACCCGCCGCGCGGGTGTCAACGCGGAGAGCCGGCGCGTCGACGGCGGACCGCCAACGATCGTCGGCGAGGTCGGCCGCGGCGAGAAGACGCTGCTCGTCTACGACCACTACGACGTGCAGCCACCCGACCCTCTCGACGAGTGGAAGACGCCGCCTTTCGAGCCGACCGAGCGCGACGGTCATCTCTTCGCGCGCGGCGTGTCGGACAACAAGGGCAACCTCATGGCGCGCCTCCAGGCGATCGAGGCGTACCGCGCGACCATCGGCGAGCTGCCGCTGCGCGTTCGCGTCCTCTATGAGGGCGAGGAGGAGATCGGTTCGGAGCATCTCGCCGAATTCGTGCGGCAGAACGCTGACATCCTGCGCGCCGACGGCTGCATCTGGGAGGCTGGATACAAGGACGCCGCCGGTCGGCCAACGGTCTCGCTCGGCCTCAAGGGCATCGCCTACTTCGAGCTGCGAGTGCGCGGCGCGAAGCAAGACGCGCACTCCTCGGTGGCCACGATCATCCCGAACGCCGCCTGGCGCCTCGTGTGGGCGCTCGCGACGCTCAAGAACGACAAGGACGAGATCGTGATCGACGGCCTGATGGATGC
>JANMSU010000049.1:0-2187 GCA_031389835.1 Chloroflexota bacterium | reverse complement strand
GGTGCGCCCTACTTTGTCTCGGAGCGTACCGATGCGGCCGTCATCAACGCCGGCGACGGCTGGCACGCTCACCCAACGCAGGGCCTGCTCGACGCGTACACGCTGCGCGGCGCGCTGGGAGATCTCGCGAAGAAGCGCATCGTGATCGTCGGGGACATCGCGCACAGCCGCGTCGCGCGATCCGATATCAACACGCTCGTCCCGCTGGGGGCGACGATCACGCTCTCCGGTCCGCCGACGCTCATGCCAAGCGCCTGGCGGTGCGGGCAGGCACCGGCCGGCACGACCTACGAGCCCGATCTCGACCGCGCTCTCGACGGCGCTGACGGCGTGATCGCGCTCCGTCTCCAGAAGGAGCGGCAGGAGGGTGGTCTGCTGCCGTCACTCCGCGAGTACACGCGCGTGTGGGGTCTGACCGAGGCGCGCGTATCGCGGATGCGGCCGGGCGCGCCGGTGATGCACCCCGGTCCGATGAACGAGGGCGTCGAGATCGACGCGGCCGTCGCTCACGGCACACGCTCCCTCGTGGAGCGTCAGGTGACGAACGGCGTAGCGGTGCGCATGGCGCTGCTCTACCTGCTGGTCGGCACTCCGACGCTGGAGGCGAGCTGATGCGGCGCGGCGAGCTCGAAGAGAGGGGCTATGTCGTCACGCCCGGTTTTATCGACCTGCATGCTCACCTGCGGGAGCCGGGCTTTGAGGATTCAGAGACAATCTCGTCGGGCGCGCGCGCGGCGCTGCGCGGCGGCTTCACCACGCTCTGCGCAATGCCGAACACCGAGCCCGCGATCGACTCGCCCGGCCTGATTTCCCAGATCATCGCCCGCGCGCAGGCGGCGAATGGTGCGCGCGTACTGCCGGTCGCCACGATCACGCGGGGACGCGCTGGCCGCGAGCTCTCCGACCTCAACGAGCTTGCCGCCGCCGGCGCGGTGGCTTTTTCGGACGACGGCTCACCCGTCGAGGACTCGCGCCTCTTCCGTCACGCCATGGAGTACGGGCGGACGCGGGACCTTCTGATCATCGAGCATGCCCAGGACATGCGCCTCTCAAGTAAAGGCGTGATGCACGAAGGTGTCGTGTCCGCGCGACTTGGACTACCAGGCATGCCAAGCGCGGCCGAAGAGACTGCTGTCGCAAGAGACATCTCGATCGCAGAGATGACGGGAGCACGCCTGCATCTGACCCATATCTCCACGAGAGGCGCGATCGCGTCGATCCGTGATGCCAAAGCCAGAGGCCTTCGCATAACGTGCGACGTGACGCCACACCACTTGTCGATGACGGACGACTGGGTCGCGGGCATACGGGCGTTTGCGTGGGAGCGTGAGCCCTCTCTCGCTCGAAACGGGCCTGCTCCCTTGCGCGATGCGGATCGCGGCATTACGTCGCAGTCTCGACTCTCGCTCGAGAGGACTCCCGCTCCCTCCGCGACGCCCTATGACTCAGCGACAAAGGTCAATCCGCCACTGCGAGCGTGGAGTGACGTACGTGCACTTTGGGAAGGTCTCGCCGATGGCACGGTCGACGCGATCGCTACGGACCACGCGCCGCACGCATCGGTCAGAAAAGACGTCGAGTTCGATCAGGCGGCGTTCGGGATCAGCGGGCTCGAGACCGCGCTCTCGCTCGTGCTGGGCGGGGTCGCCGCGGGATGGGCCGATCGCGACACGGTGATCCGAGCGCTCACGACGGGTCCTGCGGGCGTGCTCGGCATCAACGTTCACGACGACGATTGGATCGCGATCGATCCCGACGCGGAATGGACCGTGACGGCGGAGTCGCTCGTCTCGATGGGGAAGAACACGTCGCTCCTCGGACGGACGCTCCGCGGACGTGTCGTATACGCGGTCGTCGGCGGCGAAGTGCGCTTTGAGGGAGGTCTGCGTGGCGCGACGACGGTCGGCTCTCGCTGAGCGAGCCCTCGCCCAGTCACAGTTGCATCTTTATGCATCTGAGACGTATAGTTATGCACCGATGACCCGGGCGGCGGTCTTGGCGCTCGAGGACGGCACGGCGTGGTGGGGAGAAGCGTTCGGGGACGCATCCGCCGCGTCGGGCGAGGTCGTCTTCAACACCGCGATGACCGGTTATCAGGAGATCGCCTCCGACGCCTCGTACAACGGGCAGGTCGTCGTGCTGACCTATCCGCTCGTCGGCAACTACGGCACGTTCGAACGCGCCGCG
>JANMSU010000232.1:0-2048 GCA_031389835.1 Chloroflexota bacterium | reverse complement strand
TATCACGAGATCGCGGACATCGAGGCGGTGCGCGACCTGCCGCAGTGCGACCTGGCCGCGGTATCCACCTTCACCGCGCAGGCCAAGGAGGCCTACGAGCTCGCCGCGCGGTATCGCGCGTTGGGTGTGCCGACGGTGATCGGAGGGCTGCACGCGAACGCCGTGCCGGAGGACTGCGCGAGACACTTCGACGCGGTTGTGGTCGGCGAGGGCGAGCTCACCTGGCGCAGGCTGGTCGACGACTTCCGGGCGGGCCGGATGGCTCCGGTGTACTCGCCCGATGGCCGCACCTTCGACCTCGCCGACGCGCCGATGCCGCGCTTCGATCTCCTCGACATTCAGCGGTACAACCGCATCACCGTGCAGACGCAGCGCGGCTGCCCGTGGCGCTGTGATTTCTGCGCCGCCTCCATCCGCATCGCGCCCAAGTACAAGGTGAAGCCCGTGGCGAAGGTGATCGCCGAGATCCGCGAGATCAAACGCATCTGGCGTAAGCCCTTCATCGAGTTCGCCGATGACAACAGCTTCGTGAACCGGGTCCACTCCAAGGAGCTGATGCGCGCGCTCATTCCGGAGCGCATCCGTTGGTTCACCGAGTCAGACATCGCGGTCGCCGACGACGATGAGCTCCTCACGCTCATACGGCAGGCCGGTTGCGCGCAGATACTGATCGGCCTGGAGAGTCCCAACGCAGCGGCACTGGACGGTGTCGAGCAGCAGAAGAACTTCAAGCGCGAACGGCTCGAACGGTACAAGGAGGCGATCGCGCGGATACAGTCGCACGGGATCAGCGTGAACGGCTGCTTTGTTCTCGGCTTGGACGGCGACACGACCGCGGTCTTCGACAACGTATTCCGTTTCGTCGAAGAGTCCGGTCTCACCGAGGTCCAGATCACGGTCATGACGGCTTTTCCGGGGACCCCGCTCTACGCGCGCCTGCTAGGTGAGGGTCGGCTCATCGAGCCCGAGGCCTGGGAGAAGTGCACGCTGTTCGATGTGAACCTCACGCCCAAGCAGATGAGCGTGACCGAGCTCGAGGCGGGCCTGGTCGATCTGGCGGGCCGTCTCTACACCGAGGAGCGCAAGAAGTCTCGCGCCGCAGCGTTCCGCGAGCAGCACCGCCAGTACCTTCGTTCTCGCAGGCCCGAGCGCGCGGCATGAGCCGCGACCGAGCGCTCTTCGTCGTGGCAGCGGCCTACGACATCATCCTCGGGATCGCGTTCTTCTTTCTGCACGGCCCGATCTTCGCTGCGCTCGCCATCCCGCTCCCGCCCAACACCTCGTACATCCACATCACCGCCGCGTTCGTGTTCGTCCAGGGCGTCGGCTACTGGTTGGTGGCGCGGGATCTCGCCCGGAACCACGATCTTGTGCGGCTTGGCGTGATCTACAAGGGGATCTACATCGCCGTCGCCCTCTACGAGCTCGCCCTGGGCCAGCTGATCTCCGACGTGTTCCTCTGGTTTGCGTTCTTCGATCTCGTATTCCTGATGCTCTTCATCGAGTTCCTCCGTCGCCGGGGCAGACCCGGTTGACGGCCCGGGTTCGCAGGCTCGCGGTTACCAGCGCGTGGGCACTTGGCGTGATCTGGCTGCTCTGGGCGCTCACGGTCGGCCGCGCGCCGCTCGTCGGTGCCGCGCTGGCGCTCGGCTGGATCCTGATGCCGACGGTGTTATGGGCGAGCCTCAGGCGGCCGTCGCTGCGCCTTGGACTAATTCTTCCGGCAACACTGGTAACGGGCGGGGTGGCGGCCGTCGCCTTCGGGCCGCTGCCGGACGATGTGACGCGTGCCGGGTGGCTCACGCTATTCGCGGGTCTGGCAATGGGCGGCGTGCAGGGCGCATGGCTTTGGTTCGGCTGGCTGCCTGTGCCATTGGCACTTCGTGACCCCCTTGCGAAGATGCGCCTGCGTCTCATCGTCGTGCACGTCACCCTCGTCCTCTCAGGTATGGCGATCGTCGCAGCTGCATCATTCGCCTAGACGACACGTAGTCCTAGGCCGCGACGAGTCGGGCTTGGCGCCCCGTCAACGACTCAGGCTGGCCGCG
>JANMSU010000020.1:0-6174 GCA_031389835.1 Chloroflexota bacterium | reverse complement strand
GACTTTCATCCGCGCGATCGGCTCGCTGGTGTCCCACACACGACACGCCGTTTTGCCTGCCGCTCGGCTCTCGCGCTCTCGCCAGATGGGCGCACGCTCGCGGTCGTGTCGGACCAGGGCGCGGGCACCTATGAGGCGTGGACACTCCCGGCGACCGGGGGCACCGCGCAGCGCGCGGTCACCGTGCCCGAGCACGCCGTGCGGAGCATCTGCTGGAGTGCGAGCGGCGAGCTGCTCGCAGCGGCCGACCGCGGGGGCACCGAGCGCCATCAGCTCTACGTGCGTCATCCCGACGGACCGGTCGCACCGGTGTCCGTCGATCCAGCGGGCAAGGTGCAGCGTCTTCTCTCGTGGAACGCGGCCTCGCCCGATGGACGGCGTGTCGCGTTCTCGAGCAACGCGCGCGAGGCGACCGATATGGACATCCTCATCGCGGATCTCGATACGGGCGCGGAGCGCCAGCTCCTGACCGGCGCGGCGTGGCACGTCGCCGGCGGGTGGTCGCCTGACGGCACCCGTCTCGTCGTCATGCGCGTGCTCGACAACACCAACCAGGAGCTGCTCGTCGTCGATCCACGCACGGGCGAGGCACGCGAGATCACGTCGCACGAGGAGAACGTTCAGCACATCCCGGCGGGCTGGCTCGGTGACGGGCGTGTGCTGGAGATCACGGATGAGGAGAGCGAGCATCTCTGGCTCGCGGCGCTCGATCCCGCGACCGGACGGCGCGAACCGGTCGACCATCCGGACTGGGACGTTGAGCTGGCCGCATCTTCCGTTGACGGACGCGTGCAGATCTGGTCCGTCAACGAGGATGGGTACTCGAGATTGCGTTGGCGCGAGAGTGGTGGTCGCGTGCGCGAGCGCGAACTGCGTGGCGTCTGCGAAGACCTGGTCCTCAGCGCGGACGGAACGCGCGCCGCCTTCGGGCGACTCTCTTCCACCGAGCCATGGCAGGTGTGGACGCTCGACATCGCCACCGGCGAGGCCCGCCTCGCGCTCACCACGACGTTCGGTGTTCCGAAGAGCGAGCTCGTGGAGCCAGAGCTGCTGCGCATCCCGGCGCCGGACGGTGACATCCCGTGCTTCGTCTACCGGCCGCGCGGTGTTCGCGGCCCGGTTCCGGCGGTGCTCTATCCGCATGGCGGCCCTGAGGCTCAGTCTCGGCCGGCGTTCTCCGCGAACCTCACTCATCTCGCGGCGATCGTCCATCGCGGCATCGCGCTCGTCGTGCCGAACATCCACGGGTCGACTGGCTACGGCCGCGCGTGGCAGACAGCGATCCACAGGGATTGGGGTGGTATCGACCTGCGCGATCTCCGCGCGGTGTCGCAATGGATGACGAAGCAGCCGGACATCGATCAGAAGCGGCTCGCCGTGTACGGCGGGTCGTACGGCGGCTTCGCCGCGCTCACGTGCGTCACGCGGATGCCCGAGCTATGGCGCTGCGCGGTCGACGTCTTCGGGGTCGCGAACCTCATCACGATGATCGAGAACGCGCAGCCGAACTGGCGCCGATTCCTAGCGCGCTGGATCGGTGACGTGGAGCGCGACCGCGAGAAGCTCGTGGAGCGTTCGCCCGTCACGCACATCGAGAATGTGCGCTGCCCGATGCTGATCCTTCAGGGCGAGAACGATCCGCGCGTGCCACAGGAGGAGTCCGACCAGGTGGTCGAGCGCCTCCGCGCATTGGGCCGTCGCGTCGAGTACGTCGTCTATCCCGGCGAGGGTCACGGCTTCACGAAGCGCGCGAATGCCGAGGACGCCTACGGCCGGGTCGTGGACTTCCTCACGAAGGAGCTGCTCACCTAGCAATTCCGAACGACCGTCCCGATGACCGAAGCGTCATCGTCCCCGGTCGGTCGCGTGAGACTGTGATGACATGAACCCGCGTTCGCGTGCGGTCCTGGCTGCCGCCGGCCTCGGTGTTGTGACGGTGCTCCTGCTGGCGGTGGCCGTCGCGCAGCCGACGTTGGCTCCCTCGCCAACGCCGAGCGCCGCCATCTTTTCTAGTCCGGGAGTCAGCTCGGCCCCAGCCACATCCGCATCGCCGGGCCAGACCGTCGTCGCCACCGCGACTCCGATGTCGACGGCCGGAGCGCTGTTCGGGCTGATCTCTCGCCAGGGCACTGACTTTCGTGCCCCGATGGTCATCCGGACAGAGTCGGACGCAACGCCGATACGCACTGTGCAGTCATTCGGGCTCGTGTCCGACGGCTCGCGTGTCGCGTATTGGTTGGAGAACGCCGACGGCACCGAGCTCCACACCCTCGAGCTCAAAAGCGGCATTGACCGAATCGTCGCGAGATTCCCGGATCGGCGAGGGATCGGGATCGTGTGGTCGACCGATGGCGCGGGCCTGCTCGTTTCTCTCGACGAGGCCCGTCACCCGCAGTTCTTCATCGCTCGGGTCCTGGTCGCGGTGGAGATTTCCTCCGGTACGACGCGCGAGGTCTACCGCGGCATCGGCCCGAGCGGCGCATCGGTCACCCCGCTGGTATGGCGGCGCAGTCCCGAGATCTTCGCCGCTTACGAAACGGGACCGGGCGGCTTCCACTTCGGTTACACGGTGATCCGCCCGGGCCAGGCACCTACCCGAACGGAGCCCGACGGTCAGGTGATCGACATGAGATCCTCGAGCGACGGCGCGCTCATATCCGGCCTGTGGCTGGGCGCCGGGCCGATGAGCGTGCTCAAGGTCTGGCCCGTCGAAGACTTCTCTGACAAGACAGAGCTCAAGCTCGCTGGACCCGAACGACTGCACTCTTCAGTGCTCTGGTGGCCTGGTCGTCGTGAGATCACCTTCGTTGTGGCCGTGCGCTTGGCCGACGGGGCATTGAGCAACACGCGGATCGAGCGATGGGATCCCGCCAGCGGCACGCGCGCCGTTCTCAAACGCTTTCCCGACGGAACCACTGTCGGCCCATACTTCATCCGCGCCGACGGGAGCGGTCTCGTGACCCGCGTCAGCCAAGGTCGGCTCGCCGCGTGGGAAGTCACTGATCTGCGCAGTGGCGCCACAAGCGCGATTCCGCAGCTGCAGGACGAGGCCATTCTCGGGAGCGTGATTCTCAAGTAGGGCCCGGCTCCTGCCGGGCGCGGTTACCGACTGCGCAGCGTCGACCCGAGAAGAACGCCGTTGGCCCAGTACGTGCCCGTCGCACCCTCCGGGAGGATGTCGTAGGTCGCACCGCCCTCGTATCGAAGCCGCTCGACGCTCGTGATGCGCGCGCCATCCAGCCTGTCGCCCGCGCCGAGGTCGCCGATGCGTCGTCCGTCGGCGGTCGGATGGCCGGGCGACACGAAGATGACGCGCCCGTCGTCGAGCGTTAAGCGCACGACCTCGTGCGTCACGGGCACCGCGACGCTGCCGACGGTGACAAGCGGCGCGGCGAAACGCTCGCCGCGCACGCCCATGGTCCACACGAGATCGCCGACGCGCAGATCCTCGACGGCGACGTCGCCGCGTGGCGTCGCGATGCGCGTACCGAGTGCGAGACAGATCGGGCAAGGCGGCGGCCCGGAGGGCGCACGCGACGACACCGTGACGCGTCCCTGCGCCGAAACTCGGCCTTCGACGCGCTCACCAATGCTGCCCGCCTTCTCCGCGATGTACGCGAATCCCCAGGCGTCGGGCACCGGTTGGAGCGGCAGGGCGTTTAGGGTCTTCAACTCGCGGTAGATCGCGAGCTGCTGGTCGGAGGTGTACGTGGGGCCGGTCAGCCTCAGACGCACGATGATCGCGCTGAACGTCTCCACGTCCTTCTGTAATTCGGGGAAGCGCTGCCGCGCGAGATCAGCCTCGTCGGCGCGCGCGATCGGATAGAAGTCGGGATCGCAGAAGAACGGCCGCCCGAGCTCGTCGATGACCCGGTATTTGAGCTGTGCAGCCGTTAGCGGCTGCGGCGAGGGCGTTGGCGTCGTGACACCGCCACCGCAGGCGGCGAGAACGAGCCCGAGGACTAGCACGAGTAGGCGCACACCCATCCAACGCTCGGCCGCCCTCCGCGGTTCCGCGGCTAGACCTTAGCGGGCCGGCGACGCCGGACGTAGCGGGTCGCGTACACCTGTTCGCCCAGTGACAGGACCTTGTTGTCGACCCATGGCGTCGTGAGCATGACGCGCTGCGCCTCCTCCCAGGACAGCGAGTCCGTTGGGAGATGATCCTTCTTCCACACCACGATCCAGATCGCGCCGTCGGGATGCGTGACGCGCACGAGCTCACGCGCCAGCTTCGGCGGGTCGACGTCCTCGAGCGAAAAGCAGAGGACCAGACCGTAGCGCGCGTCGCGCGCGCGGAGCGGAAGCTTCAAGGGCAGTACGTCGAGTTGCCCGCAGAGGTGCTCGAGAGGCCGGTCGTACTTCGCAACGGTTCCGATACGGAGGGCCGGAAAGCCGGCTTTCGCTCCCAGTTTCGGGACGACCTCTTCGATCACGCGCAGGCCGCGTGGCACAGGCACGTCGCGAGTCTAAGAAGGCTGAACGAGCGGTACGGGTTGTGCTACGTGAAGGTCATGTTCGGTCAACGATTCGCGCGCCCGGTGCTCGTCGTCGACGACGATGACGCCACGCGTTCGGCCGAGCGCGCAGTCCTCACCGAGGATGGGTTCCGAGTCATCGAGGCACGTGACGGTGCTGAGGCCATGCGCCAGATCCAGAAGGATCCGCCCGCTCTCGTCATCCTCGACATCCAGATGCCCGGGATCGACGGCCCGTCGTTCGCGCTCGCGCTCCGCAAGGCTCTTCGGCACGTGCCGCTGGTGATCCTCACCGGCGTGGAAGACCCGAAGCACGAGGCGGATCGCTGCAACGCCGAGGCGTACCTCAGCAAGCCGTTCAACGCCCCGGAGCTGGTGAAGGTCGTGCGTCGCTTCGCGACCTGACCCCGCCGGTATTAGCCTCCACTCATGCCTGCCCGCCTGCTCGTGAAGGACCCGATCGGGACGACCGAGCATCCGCCCGAAGATCTCTCGGAGCTGCGCGACCGCCCGTGCTGGCTCGACATCTCCGATCCGAAGAGCCACGACCTGGAGCTCGCCGCGCGTGAGCTCGGGCTTCATCCTCTCGCGGTAGAGGACGCACAGCAGCGGCACGAGCGGCCGAAGATCGACCAATACGACGACCACTACTTCATCGTGTTCTACGCGCTCGAGGAGCCGTCCCCCCACGTGGTCCGCGAGATCGAGGTTTCGATCTTCATGAAGCAGAACGCGATCGTCACGGTGCACGAGGGTGACTTCGCCGTGCGCGCGACCGTGGAGAAGCGCTTCCGTGAAGGCAAGCTCCACACGACCGGCCTGCTGCTTCACGCCCTGCTCGACACGATCGTCGACCAGTACTTCGCGGTCATCGACAGCCTCGGCGAGCGGGTCGAGCTCCTCGAGCAGATGGTCATCGGTGGAGATGCACAGGATTACGACACGTCGATCCGCGAGCTCTTCGAGCTGAAGCGTGACCTCCTGCGGGTGCGGAGGCGTATCGCTCCGGAGCGCGAGGTGCTCGCAGGTCTCGTCCGCGGCGATATACAGGAGCTCCGCGAGAGCGGTCGCCGCGCGTACTTCCAGGACGTGTACGACCACATCAACCGGGTGACCGATGAGATCGACACATTTCGCGAGCTCACCTCGAACGTGATCGACGCGCATCTCGCTTCGGTGAGCAATCGATTGAACGAAGTGGTGAAGGTGCTGACGAGCGTAGCGACGGTCCTCCTCGTGCTGACATTCGTCACAGGCTTCTTCGGCCAGAACTGGGAAGCCATCCCGTATGGGTCGGTGGAGCTGTTCTGGGTATCGGTCGCTGCCATGGCCGCACTCGCCGGCGGCACCGCCCTCTACTTCCGACGCAAGGGGTGGCTCTAGCCGCTAACCTGTGTCCTGCATTGCCGCAGCGGGACGGCGACTTCGGCAGCGATCTTCTTTCCATGGGCTTCCAGGTGGCGGTGGTCGTGGGAGGGCCGCTGCTCATCGCCGCCTACGTTGGGCAGAGGCTTGACGAGCAATTCGGAGCCGATCCGAGCCGCGCTCTCGTGGCGATCCTGGTGGGGTTGGCAGTCGCGGCCGCAGGGATGTTCCTGATCATCCGGCGATACATCGCACGCAACCCGACACCGCCGACGAGCGAAGCGGCGCGCGAGGCAGGCAGGCGGTGGGAGCGCGAGATCCAAGAGCGAGA
>JANMSU010000436.1:0-8161 GCA_031389835.1 Chloroflexota bacterium | reverse complement strand
CGTGATGTTCCAGACCCCCGCGCGCCCGCGCGTCGGGGGCGCGGCGGCCGCGCCCGTGCGCGACGGCCGCTTCGTCGGCGCGCCCACGGTGGTGGTCGGCGCCGTTGACGAGACGGCGCGCTCGGTCGCGACCGCGCAGTTCGCGGGCGCGGACGCGCGCGCCGCTGGGACGCGCGAGGCGCTCGCCGAAGCCGCGCGCGCCGCGGTCGAGCCCACCGCGGATCTCGCCGGCAGCGCTGAGTACAAGCGGCATCTGGTCGGTGTGTTCGCCCAGCGCGCCGTCGACTCGCTCCTGGCGCAGGCGTCGTAGATGGGCAAACGGGAGATCGGGCTTCGCCTGAACGGTGTCGACCGCCGCCTCGAGGTCGAGGATCAGACGCTGCTCATCGAGCTCGTCCGCGGACTCGGGCTCGTCGGTACCAAGCTGAGCTGCGACACGCAGGTCTGCGGAGCGTGCACCGTGCTCCTCGACGGACGACCGGTGAGCTCCTGCACGACGCTCGCGATCGAGGCCGACGGCAAGCTGGTCGAGACCATCGAGGGTCTGGCCGACGGTACGAAGCTTCATCCGCTGCAGGAGGCGTTCATCGAGCGCTTCGCGTTCCAGTGCGGGTACTGCACGCCGGGGATGATCGTCTCGGCGAAGGCGCTGCTCGAGGCGCGACCGGATCCCGATGCCGCACAGGTCCGGCACTGGATGGAGGGCAACATCTGCCGCTGCACCGGATACCAGACCATCGTCGACGCGGTGCTCGACGCCGCCGATCAGATGCGGAGCGCGCGCTGATGCGCATCGTCGGCACATCCGCGCGACGCGCCGACGGCATCGCGAAGGTGACCGGCTCGGCGCGCTACGCGGTCGACCTTTCTGTGCCCGGCATGGCATACGCGATTGTCGTTCGCTCGACACGTGCGCACGCGCGCATCACGGGCGTCGAGAGCGAAGCGGCGGCCGCCAGTCCCGGCGTCCTCCGCGTGCTCACCGGGAACGATCTCGTCAATGCGGGCCTCACCCCCTATTACGGGCACGTGGTACTTGACCATCCGGTCCTCGCCATAGAGCGCGTCCGCTTCCACGGCGAGCCCGTCGCTCTCGTGGTCGCGGAGACCAAACGCGAGGCGGCCGAGGCGGCCGAGCTCGTGGAGGTCGCGTACGAGGAGTTGCCGGTCGTCATCGACGCGGACGACGCGCTGAAACCGGGCGCGCCGAACCTCCACGAGCGTCGCGGTGAGCGGGTGGGGGACGAGGGCATGGACGAAGGTGAGGGCGGACTGCCCACCAACGTATGCGCGATCGCTCGCGTTGGCTGGGGTGACGTCGACCGAGCGCTCGCGAACGCCCCGATCGTGATCGAGGGCGAATACCGCTACCCGATGCTCTACGGCTACGCGATGGAGCCGTACAACGCGCTCGCGTTCTTCGACCAGGGCGACCTGGTCGTGTATTCGAGCGCGCAGCACGTGTACATGGTCCGACGGGACCTCGCGCGAATGTTCCATCTACCACTGGCCCGCGTGCGCGTGAGCGCGCCGTACGTCGGCGGGGGCTACGGCACGAAGTCGTACACGAAGGTCGAGGGCATGACCGCCGCCGCGGCGTACTTCACGGGAAGGCCGGTGAAACTGGACCTCAGCGTCGAGGAGGCGATCCTCACGACGCGCTCCGCATCGGCGCGGATCCGCGCGCGCTCGGCGTTCACGACCGAGGGTCTGCTCCTCGCCCGCGACTTCGAGATCGTGATGAACAACGGCGCGTACACCGACAACACACCGCTGGTGAATTCCAAGACGGCCAACCGGTGCTTCGGGCCGTATCGCATACCAGCGCTGCGGGTGGTGGCGCGCTCCGTGTTCACGAACACCGTTCCGTCGAGCTCGCTGCGTGGCTTCGGCGCGCCGCAGGGGAACATCGCCGGCGAGCTCCAGATGGACGAGGCCGCGGAGGTGCTGGGTCTCGACCCCGTGGAGATCCGCCTACGAAACCTCGTCGGCCCCGGCGAAGAGCTCATGCCCGGGAAGCGGCCACTGGACGCGGATCTGAAAGACGATCTGCGCTGCCTTTCAGCCGCGCTCGAATGGCCCGGCGCGACGGCCGGGCATTCGATAGGCCTCGGCGTGTCCGCATCGGACGCGGGCGCGTATCCCACGTCGACCGCGGCGGTGCGCATCCACTCGGACTCCTCGATCACACTCTTCACCGGATCGACCGAGCTGGGTCAGGGCTCGCGCACGGTCCTCGCGCAGATCGTGGCGGAGGAGCTGGGCGTGCCGCTCGAGAGCGTCAGCGTCGTGAACGGAGACACCGGCGTGGTCACGTACGAGCGCACGACCGGCGCAAGCCGGACCACGACGATCACCGGCCGCGCCGTGCAGGAGGCGTGTCGCGATGCTCGCCGGCGCGTGCGCGACCTCGCGGTGCAGGCGCTCTCGGTCTCGGCCGATGACATCGAGGACACCGCGGTTGGCATCCGCGCGAAAGGTAAGGAGCTTACGTACGGCGAGGTCATCGAGAAGTGGTTCGGCGCCGGTGGCGAGGTGCTCGGTCACGGCGCGGTCCGCCGTGCGGAGGGGTTCGCGAAGATGCCGCCCTTTTACGAGATCGGCTGTAGCGGCCTGGAGCTGACGGTGGATCGCGAGACGGGGCAGGTGCACATCACGAAGCTCACGACCGTTGGTGACGTCGGGTTCGCGATCAACCCGGCGCTCGTGCACGGCCAGGATGCGGGAGCCGCGATGATGGGCCTCGGCGCTGCGCTGCACGAGGAGCTCGTCTACGACGGCGAGCAGCTCGCGAATCCCAACGTCGTCGACTACCGCGTTCCGCGTTTCAGCGATCTCCCCGACGAGGTGATCCATCTCCTGGCGGAGCGCCGCGATGGATCAGGCCCGTACGGTGCGAAGGGCGCGGGCGAAGGGGCGGGGAACACCATCGGCGGGTCGGTCGCGTCCGCGCTGGGACGCCTCGTCGGCATCTTCCCGCACGAGCTTCCGGCGACGCCGGAGCGGGTGTGGCGCCTGATGCGCCAAGCAGAGCTCGCGAAGGGCGAGCGCCAGCGCTAAGCAAGCGAGCAGCGGTGACGGTGGCGTATCAACGAACGGCACGATCCGCGACACGCTGCGAATTGTCGTCCCATTAGCGCACGCGTGATAACGGCGGAGGGGTTGTTTTCTGCGTATTCACTCGCTTGACAGTTCACCCGCCATACGGGTCCTGACCTATACGCCCGTGCACGGAGCAGAGCACCGGTGTACCGGTGTTCGCACGCAGTGTTGGCCGCGGTGGGAAAAGGGTTGGCTCAGGGCCCGTTTGGGGCGGCTGCGATCGCGGCCGCCGTTGTCCTCGTGTTCTTGGGGATGGCGGCGCCGGCGCTTGCTGAGGACCCGCCGCGGGCGGCCCCGGCACCGCGCGCCGGTCGCGCCGCGCCGAGCGGCACCAGCTACGAAGAGGTCATCAATTACGCGAAGGACTCCGCGCGCGACATGACCGCGCTCCAGCAGCAGGCGCGCGAAGCCGCGGCCGCGCGGAACGAGGCCGCTGCCCAGCTCAGTACGCTCGCCACACTCACCCACAAGCCGAGCGCCGTGCGCGATCGCCTGGCGCGCGAGGCGCTGCGTCTTTCGGCCACTCCGCGGGTCCCCTCGGACACGACCGTTTCCGCCGCCACGCGCGAGGCGGCGGAGGAAATGCGCACGCTGCGAGTGGAGCTGAAGCAGAAGTACGTCGTCCTTCAGGCCGACGCCGTCGCCCTCGCGCCGTATGCGGTCATCGCGCCGGCGAACGGCGGATGGATGGTTCCCGCGCAGGGTGAGCTCACGCAGGAATTCGGGCCGACTCAGTTCTGGTTCGAGCCTGCGCGGACGTACCGCGGGGTCTATCACCCGAACTTCCACGAGGGCATCGATATCGCGACCAGGATGTATTCGCCGGTGGTCGCCGCGGCCGCCGGACGGGTCGTGTGGTCCGGCCGCCTTCCCGACGGCGCGATGGTCGTGTTGATCGCGCACGTGGGTGGTCTCGTGTCCCTATACGCGCACCTCGACGACAACGTCGCGCCGCCGCGAGTGAAAGCCGGCGATGAGGTGCAACAGGGCCAGATCATCGGCGCGATCGGCATGACCGGGATGACCACCGGGCCGCACGTGCACTTCGTGGTGTGGCGCGACGGCGAGCTCATCGATCCTCTCTCGCTCATCAAGCACTAGCGCGTTTACTTTCCTTTGAGGTTTTCTGTCACGGCCGCGATACCACGCGCGCGCGTGCATATGGAGACTCACATCCACTGACCAAAGTACCGGTGGGGATAGGTCAGATGGGTGGAGAGAAAAACATGCGTCGTCTCGCGTACTGCTTTGTCTTCGCGCTGCTCATCAGCATGATCTCCGCGGGTAAGGCGGATGCGGGCGTGGAATGGTGCTCCGAGGACCCGCTGTTCATCGTCAACGGGAACCTCGTCGACGTCACGACGTCGTTCCCCGCGCAATACATCGAGAGCATCAAAGGACCGATCGTGTTCGAGCTCCACGTGCCGGAGAACGCGATCGCAGCCGTCGTCACGGTGTCCGGCAGGGTGCCGCTCGAGGGCAAGGTCGTGAGGTCGTTGCCGCGTTGGTGGGGTCTGCTCGGCCTTCCGGTCGTGGTTCGCGTCATCCTGAAAGCCAACAGCTCGTTCGAGACTCGAACGCAGGTCACCGGCACGGGCCTGTTCCTTACGAACACCGTCTACGGAAAGTCGAACCAGGTCACGGTGGCCAACTACCGCCTGCTGCTTCCCTAGATGTCGCGCCTGCGCTGGCAGCTGCGAACGTACATCGTCGGCGTGATCGTCGCGGGAGCCACCGGTGTGGCGCTCGCGGCATTCGGGACGCGGATGAGCGCCAGCGAGGATCTGCTCGTCATCGCGATCCTGCTCGGACTGGCAACGGTCGCTCAGATCTGGCCGGTCCACCTATCGCTCAAGGTCAAACTCACCGTCGACGACACGCCCCTGTTCGCCGCGGCGCTCCTGCTCGGACCTTTCGTGTCGATGCTGATCGCAGCAGTCAGCGCGCTCGCCGGCCTCCACATCCGCAACGCGAAGATGCCCTGGTACAACCGTGCCTTCAGCGCGGCGGTGTCGGTTCTCGCCACGGGCATCGCCGCGGCGACGTACCTGGCGCTCGCGGACGGCGCGCGGCCGATGCTGTCGCAGCCGCTGCCGATCCTCGCGGCCGGCGCAGCGCGCTATCTCACCCAGACCGTGCTCGTCGACGGCGCAGTCGCGCTCCAGATGAAACGGCGCCTCTTCGCATCGTTCTGGACTCTCCACCGGCGGGATCTCGCGCAGATGACCGGCCTTTACCTGCTCGGAGCGATCGCGGCCGTCTCCGCCGACGGGCAGCCGCTCGCCCTGGTGTTGTTCGCGGTGCCGATGGTCGCGATGCTCATCACTCTCCGCGACAGCGCGCGCGTGCGCGAGCAGACTCGCGCGGCGATCCTCGAGCTCGCCGATCTCATCGACCTTCGCGATCCGTACACGCATGGCCACTCGCAGCGCGTCGCCGCGCTCGCCGAGCGCCTCGGACGGCGGCTGAAGCTGCAGTACTCGCAGATCGAGCTCATCCGCGATGCCGCACGCGTGCACGACATCGGCAAGATCGGAACGAACGACGTCGTGCTCCTGAAGGCCGGCCCGCTCGACACGGACGAGCAGGCCGAGATGCGCCGTCATGTCGAGATCGGGCACCGTTTGCTGCGCCGTCTGCCGGAGTTCTGGGAGGGCGCCGAGCTCGTGCTCGCCCACCACGAGCGTCATGACGGCAGGGGCTACCCGCGCGGGCTTCGGGGCGACGAGCTGCCACTCGAGGTCTCGGTCATCTCGGTCGCGGATACGTACGACGCCATGACCAGCGACCGGCCCTACCGGCGCGGCATGGCGTGGGAGCAGGTGCGGGCGGAGCTGCTGCGCTGCCGCGGTGCGCAGTGGCGCGAGACTGCGGTCGACGCTTTCGTCGCGATGATCGAGGACGAGCGCCGCGAGGTCGCGCTCCGCGCGGCGGTCGCCCTGCCGCCGTCTGCGCGTCTCAGCGAGCGGTAGACCGAGCGAGCGGTTGCCTTGACAGGGTTTTCGGCCCTGAACTAGAGTGTTAGCAGTCCACCAGGGCGAGTGCTAATCCAAACGAGAGCCCCAGCCGGGCACCGGCGCGGGCGAAGTGAAGGGGGAAATTCAATGGCAGCAGTCGCAGAGAAGATCAAGCTCAAGCTCAAGCCACTCGGGTCCCGCGTGGTCATCAAGGCGCTGGATCGCGATGAGACCACCAAGAGCGGGATCTTCCTTCCCGACACCGCGAAAGAGAAGCCGATGGAAGGCCGCGTCCTCGCGGTCGGCCCCGGCGACCGTGACGACGATGGCAAGCGCGTTCCGGTCGAGCTCAAGGAGGGCGAGCGCGTCCTCTACCAGAAGTACGCCGGAACTGAGTTCAAGCTCGACGGTGAGGAGTACCTGATCCTCTCGGAGAAGGACGTCCTCGCGCGCATCGAGGAATAGGGAGAGAGAATTTATGGCAAAGCAACTCGTATTCACCGATGAAGCGCGAAAGAAGCTGAAGCAGGGCGTCGACGTCATGGCCAACGCCGTGAAGACGACGCTCGGTCCGAAGGGTCGCAACGTCGCGCTCGACAAGAAGTTCGGCTCGCCGACCGTGACCCACGACGGCGTGACCGTCGCTCGCGAGATCGAGCTCGAGGACCCGTTCGAGAATATGGGCGCGCAGCTCCTCAAGGAAGCTGCCACCAAGACCAACGACACCGCCGGTGACGGTACGACCACCTCGGTCGTCCTCGCACAGGCGATCGTGCACGAGGGTCTTCGCAACATCGCCGCTGGCGCGAACCCGATGCTTCTGAAGCGTGGCCTTGAAAAGGGTGGCGCTGCGGTCGTCGAGGCCATCAAGGCCGACGCCAAGGAAGTCAAGGGCAAGGCCGAGATCGCGCAGATCGCGACGATCTCCGCCGCCGACGAGACCATCGGTCAGCTCATCGCTGACGTCATGGACAAGGTCGGTCGCGAGGGTGTCATCACCGTCGAGGAGTCGAAGGGGCTGCAGTTCGAGACTGAGTTCGTCGAAGGAATGCAGATCGACCGCGGCTACATCTCGGCGTACTTCGTTACGAACGCCGACCGCATGGAAGCGGCGATCGAGGACCCGTACATCCTCATCACTGACAAGAAGATCTCCGCGATCACCGACATCCTGCCCGTGCTCGAGAAGCTCGTGCAGGTCACCAAGAACCTCATCATCGTCGCAGAAGACATCGACGGCGAGGCACTCGCCACGCTCGTCGTGAACAAGCTGCGCGGCACGCTCAACGTGCTCGGCGTCAAGGCGCCTGGCTTCGGTGACCGCCGCAAGGCGATGCTCGAGGACATCGCGATCCTCACGGGCGGTCAGGTCATCACCGAAGAGGCCGGCCGCAAGCTCGACGCCACGACGATCCAGGACCTCGGCCGCGCTCGCCGCGTCACGGCGACCAAGGACGAGACCACCTTCGTCGAGGGTCACGGCGACCAGGACAAGATCCTGGCCCGCGTCAAGCAGATCAAGGCTCAGATCGAAGAGACGACCAGCGACTTCGACAAGGAGAAGCTCCAGGAGCGTCTCGCGAAGCTCGCCGGCGGCGTCGCCGTCATCAAGGTCGGCGCGGCCACCGAGGTCGAGCTCAAAGAGAAGAAGCACCGCGTCGAGGACGCGCTCTCCGCAGCCCGCGCGGGCGTGGAAGAGGGCATGGTCCCCGGCGGTGAGGTCACTCTGCTCAACGCCATCAAGAGCCTCGACAAGGTCAAGGCAGAGGGCGACGAGCTCACCGGCGTGAACATCCTGCGGCGCGCGCTCGAGGAGCCGTTCCGTCAGCTTGTCGCGAACGCCGGCCAGGACGGCTCGGTCATGCTCGACGGCATCCGTCGCAAGCAGATCGAGACCAAGTCCAATGTCTGGGGCTACGAGGTCATCAAGAACGAGATCGTCGACCTGTTCAAGGCCGGCGTGATCGACCCCGCGAAGGTCGTCCGCTCCGCGGTCGAGAACGCGGTGTCCATCGGCGCGATGATCCTGACCACCGAGGCGCTCATCACGGACCTTCCTGAGAAGGACAAGGCTCCTTCGATGCCCGGTGGCGGCGGGATGG
>JANMSU010000429.1:0-2133 GCA_031389835.1 Chloroflexota bacterium | reverse complement strand
CTGCATGACGGACATCACATCGAGTCGGTGCTGATGCCGCATCACGGCGCGCGCAACTCGGTCTGCTTCTCGACGCAGGCCGGCTGCCCGATGGCCTGCGCCTTCTGCGCAACGGGCGAGATGGGTCTCATCCGCAATCTGACGGTCGGCGAGATCGTCGACCAGGTCCGGCACTGGCAGCGCGAGCTCGTCGCGAGCGGCCAGCGCGTCTCGCACGTGGTCGCGATGGGGATGGGGGAGCCGCTCGCGAACTTCGACGCGACCGTGGCCGCGGTGCGGATGCTCATCGATCCGCGGCTCTTCGGCATCAGCCCGCGTCGCGTGACGATCTCGACGGTTGGTGTCGTGCCCCAGATGGATCAGCTCGCCGCGCTGGATCTGCCGATGAACCTCGCCGTCTCGCTCCACGCGCCGAACGACGCGATCCGCGGCTCGATCGTCCCGCTGAACAAGCGCTGGGGCATCGACGAAGTGCTGGCGGCCTCGGCTCGCTACGTCGCGCGCACCAAACGCCGCGTCACCTTTGAGTACGTGCTGCTCTCGGGAGTGAACGACGCGGAGACCCACGCGCTTGAGCTCGCCGAGCGGATCATGCAGCTTGGCCCCACCTCCGACTATCACGTGAACCTCATCCCGGTGAACAAAGGCCCCGGAGGATTCGCGCGTCCACCGGTGCCCCGGATGGAGCGCTTCGCGGAGATCCTTCAGGAGCACAAGATCGCGGCGACGCTGCGCATCAGCAAGGGACAGGACATCGCCGCGGGCTGTGGTCAGCTGAAAGTGCCGGAGGGCCGCGCCGCGGAGACGGTCGGGTCGAGCGCCTAGCGCGCCTTCGCGCGCTCCCGTTTCTTGGCCATGCGCGCGTCCTTGGTCTGTGTGCGGCGGCAGCGCGTGCAGATGAGCAGCTTCTCGCCAGCGACCAGCGAAACATGAAGGTTCGCGTCGAACCGGCGGTGCGTGTGCACCTTCGAATGACTCACATTCGATCCGAATGCGGCGGACTTCCCGCAGATCGCGCAGGCGCGTGGCATCGGCGGCATCTCCTCGAAAATTGGGGACTAATCGTCAATGGTACTGTCGCGCCCATCGCGACGCAATGTGACGGCACCGCTCTGTTACGCGTTCTCGAAGCCGCCGCCGATCGTCTCGAGCGCGCGGTCGAAGAGGTCAACGCGCTCAACGTCTACCCGGTGCCCGACGGGGACACCGGGACCAACATGGTCCACACCGTCCGCTCCGCGCTGAAGCACGCGCGCGCTGCCGAGCCGACGCTGGCGGCGGTGAGCGCGGCGGCGGCCCACGGTGCCCTGATGGGCGCGCGCGGGAACAGCGGCGTGATCCTCTCGCAGATCATCCGCGGCCTGAAGGACGCGCTCGCGAACGCTGAGGACTTCGGGAATCACGAGCTGCGCGCAACGCTCAGTCTCGCCCGACGCCACGCCCACGACGCGGTCACTGCGCCAGCGCCCGGCACGATCCTCACGGTCACCGTCGCGATCGAAGATGCGGCCGCCAACGATTCGGGTGACCTATCGGCGACGCTTCGCCGCGTGGTCGACGCCGGAGCCGAGGCGGTCACCCGCACGCGCGCGGAGAACCCCGTGAACAAGTCGGCCGGCGTCGTCGACGCTGGCGCAAAGGGCCTCTGGTATCTGCTCGACGGCGCTCTCGCCAGCGTGGAGGGCCGCAGTCCCAGCATCGCGGCCGCGGCAACGCGTTCACAGGCTGCGCCCGCACACGCGGTGGCGAGCGAGGTGTCTTCCTGGGCCGGTGCCTATGACGTGCAGGTCCTGGTGGAGCACCCGACACGGCCGATCGAGGACATCCGCGCCGAGATGACCAAGTTCGGCGCGGACTGTGTGCTCGTCGTCGGCGACGAGTCGGTGATGAAGGTCCATGTCCACACGCTGCAGCCCGACAAGATCGTCGCGATCGGCATGACCGCGGGACGCCTCGGGGACGTGGTCGTGGAGGATCTCGACGCGATGACTTCTCAGCACGAGGCGGCGACCGGGATCGTCATCGAGCCACCGCGCCGCGGGGCAATGGGGGCGATCGGCGTCGTGGCCGTCGTGCCGGGCGCGGGCTTCGCGACCGTCGCGCGGTCTCTCGGCGCGACACCGCTGCGCGGCG
>JANMSU010000406.1:0-2160 GCA_031389835.1 Chloroflexota bacterium | reverse complement strand
GCCGTCGTTCCACGGAATGGTGTTGATCGAGCGCAACGGTGACCGATCGACGTTTTCCGTGCCCACCTTCGCCGGAGCGCCGGGCATTGTCACCGTCAGCAGCGCCTTGCCGCGGAGGCCCGACTGGTCGCTCGTGGATGGCCCGTGGAGCTGGATGTCGAACTTCGGCCGGAAGCCCGGCGGCAGCGCGCCACTCGAGCGGTCGACCTGCACGATGAACCGCGCGAGGCCAGGCGAGAACGCGTCGACCGAGTAGCTCGTCGATAGGCGCAACTCCGCGGCCGGCACACTCCCGGTACCGGGATCCGCCAGGCTTTGCTCCACCTTTGCCAGGTACCAATCGATGTCCTCGGCTGTGAGCGCCTTGTCCCACAGCAAGTGACCGGTGTTCATCGGCTTCCCGTTCTCCGTTACAAGCACGCGGAGGATCGTGGCTCCTCCGTTGCCGTGAACACGATCTGCTGGGCGAGGGCCCCGTCCCACAGCGCACCAGCCGGCGGGAGCCGCGCCGAGTAATCGATGGTCGCGGTGTCGCCCTGAACCTTCACGGCCTCTGCTCGATCTCGTGGACGGCGCGGAGGAGTTTGGTGCCCTCGTCTCGACCCTGCAGGCTCTGGTGGACGCACGATCCGGCGTGGGCAGCAAGCGCGATCGACGACCGTGAGCGAGGGCCGATAGCGTGACTCATGCTGGGACCACTGGACGCTGGGTAGTGGGTCGGTTCCGCTGTGGGAGAGTGATGGACGCCGGAAGACGCGACGGAGCTCGCTAGCGAGCGCCTCGACGACAGACCGACGGCAAAGCTGAACTGGGTTCGCCTGGCCCAGGCTAGCCGCCAGGCGCGAGGGTCTATCGCGGCGGCTGGACTGTCTTCTGAAGGACCGCGATGGTCATCCGCCTTGTGATCTCAACCGTGGCGCCGTCGCCACGCGAGCGCCAAGCCTCAATGAGGCGCGAACGCGCGCCTGGCGCGAGTCGCCAGGTCGGCGTGTGTGATCGCTTGTCCGCCTCGAATGCTGCGAGTCGTGTGAAGTCGATTTTGTATGTTCGACGCAGCAACGCGATTTCGACGAAGCGGCCCTCGCGGACGACGCGCTCGCGTGCCTCGTGCGCGGCGATCACGTCCTCGTCGGGTTGACGGAGCATCACGCCGATCGGTCGGCGCCCCCGCCGGTCCCGGACCGCAACCTTTGGCAGATAAGTCGCGTCAGGCTGGAGATCGAGGACGAAGCCCCTCGGGCGAAGCGCCCCTCGGACCCCTTCGAGGGCATCGACCATGCCCTTCCGCGCGATACATCAGAGCGACCACGTGAACAGCGCAACGTCAAAGGGACCGCCAGGCAGCCGTCCGTGCGCGGGCCGCGCCAAGAAGCGGATGTTGCGCGCGTCGATGCGGCCGGCTTCGGCACGCGCGCGTTCGATCTCCGCCTTGTTGGCATCCAGCGCCACGACCGCTCGCGCGCGTCGGGCGTACTGGAAGGTGAGCCGTCCGTCACCGCACCCGATCTCGATGATGTCGCGACCCGCAAGTGAGACGAACCGCTCGATGAGACGCAGCTCCATGCCCGGAAGCGGATAGCCGCATGTCTCCGGAGGACCGAGCTGCTCTCGGAACCAGCCGAGCGAGGTCTGGCTCCAGACCTCGCGGTCAGTCTGACGCGCGGTGTTTGCGATCCGGGATGCGCGCGCCCTCGGTTCCATCGGAACACCGGTTATCTATCGCCTGCGATCGGCGACTTGGTCGGAGACATACCGTAACGCAGAACTGTCAGGCGGCGCGATGCCCAGCGCGCTCCGAGCGCGCCGCGCAAATGCCAGGCGGCTCGGCCGCGCGCTCGAGCTCGTCGACGACCAGGCCGGAGCGCGCGGATCGGCTCGCTTGCGGGAGGGGTCCACAATTCTGCAGTCCGCATCAGGTGCAGGTAGGGGGAGGCTTCACATGAAGCGACTCGTGGTGCCGATCGCACTCGCATTCGTCCTCTCGCTCGTAGCTGCAACACCGGCAAGGGCGGCGACCCCGCACAACGACACGATATCGGGCGTTGAGATCTTCCCGGGTGTCGTCGTCGGGGCCGTCCGCTACGGCGCCACGTTCGTTGGCCGCGCGACCGGTGACCTTCCCGGATACATCGTCGCGTCGATCAACTACACGCCTCCGAA
>JANMSU010000388.1:0-1520 GCA_031389835.1 Chloroflexota bacterium | reverse complement strand
GCGCGGAGGCACGGGCATGAGAGGGACACTGGTGCTGCTCCGCCCCGTCATCACGGAACGTTCGATGACCGAGACCGGCGCCGGCCGGTACACCTTCGAGGTCATAAAGGACGCGACCAAGCAGGAGATCGCGACTGCCGTCGCCGAGGCGTTCAAGGTGGACGTCGTCGATGTGAACACCATGACCGTTCGCGGTAAGGAGCGGCGTCTCGGACGCCGCATCGGTCGTCGCCCTGACTGGAAGAAGGCGATCGTCACGATCGCCGAGGGCCAGAAGATCGAGCGCTACTTCGTGGAAGGGGTCTAGGAATGCCGCTGAAGCAGTACAAAGCGTTCACGCCGGTCCGCCGCTTCCGGCAGTCCGCGTCGTACGCCGAGATCACGAAGAGCAAGCCCGAGAAGAGCCTGACCGAGCGCAAGCTGCGACACGCCGGCCGCAACGCGCAGGGTCGCGTGACCACGCGCCACCGCGGCGGCGGAGAGAAGCGCCGCTACCGGATCGTGGACTTCAAACGCACCAAGGATGGGATCCCGGCTCGTGTTCTCGCGATCGAATACGACCCGAACCGCTCGGCGCGTCTCGCGCTGCTGGTGTACCGCGACGGCGAGAAGCGCTACATCCTCGCCCCCAACGAGCTCAAGGTCGGCGATAGCGTGATGTCCGGACCCGAGGCCGAAGCGCGCGTGGGTAACTGTCTGCCGCTCGAGAACATCCCGACCGGCACGACCATCCACGGCGTCGAGCTCCAGCCCGGCCGCGGCGCGCAGCTCGTGCGCGCGGCGGGCGGCATGGCGCAGCTCGTCGCGAAAGAAGGCGAGTACGCGCAGATCCGCCTTCCCTCGGGTGGCATCCGCGTCGTCCAGGTGCGCTGCCGGGCGACGGTCGGACAGCTCGGCAACGTCGAGCACGAGAACCAGAAGGTCGGCGGCGCCGGGCACAAGCGCCGCATGGGCTGGCGTCCAGCTGTCCGCGGCGTCGTGATGTCGCCCCGCGACCACCCACACGGTGGCGGCGAGGCGAAGTCGCCGGTCGGTGGCCAGGCGCAGACGCCGTGGGGCAAGCCCGCGATGGGCCTCAAGACGCGGCGCAACCCGAAGACGGATCGCTTCGTGACCGAGCGTCCGAAGAAGAGGAAGAGCAAGTGACCCGTTCCATCAAGAAGGGCCCCTTCGTGCACGACTCGCTCAAGAAAAAGATCGAGCAGCTCAACGCGCGCAACGAGAAGAAGGTCGTGAAGACCTGGTCGAGAGCATCGCTCGTGCTCCCGACGATGGTCGGTCACACGATCGCCGTGCACGACGGCAGGCGTCACGTGCCCGTCTTCATCACCGAGAACATGGTCGGCCACCGTCTGGGCGAGTTCGCCCCAACGCGTACGTTCCGCGCTCACGGCCGCGGCGCCGCCGCGGAGACGGTCGCCGCTGTGAAACCGGGGGCATGACGATGGAAGTGCGCGCGTCCGCGAAGTTCCAGCGCTTCTCGCCTCGCAAGGCGAGGCTCGTGACCGACCTCATCACCG
>JANMSU010000387.1:0-1842 GCA_031389835.1 Chloroflexota bacterium | reverse complement strand
TCGGGCACGCGCAGCCAGGTCCGGCCGAGCGCGAGCGCCACCGCCACGTCGGTCGCGCCCATCCCCGCACCGAACGCGCCGACCGCGCCGTACGAGTTCGAGTGCGAGTCGCTGCCGACGATCACGGTCCCGGGCTCGCAGAAGCCCTCTTCGACCATGATCTGGTGGCACACGCCCTCGCCCGCGTCGTAGAAGGTCGGGATCTGCTGCTCGCGCACCCATTCGCGGAGCACGCGATGAGAGTCCGCAACGACCGGGGTCGGTGCCGGTGCGGCATGGTCCACGAACACGCAGACCTTCGAGGTATCCCACACACGCTCGCGGCCGAGGTCGCGCAGGCCGCCGATTACCGCGTCGATCACGGAATCGTGGACCATCACGCGCGAGATCGGCACGATGACGAGGTCACCCGCGCGGACGTTACGGCCCGACACGCGCGAGAGGATCACCTCGGCAAGCGTGCGACTCATGCCACCGCCGATTGTCGGAGGACCGCGTCGAGCTGGTCCATCGAGAGGGGGCCGGAGTCCGCCATGGCCTTGATCTGGCGCGTGATCTCGCGCAGCTCGTCCTTCCCGAACTCCAGGCCCAGCTCGCGCGCGCGCACGCCGACGGCGTTGTGCCCGGTGAGCCGATGCGCGATGTTCATGGTGCGCGTGAGGCCGAAGTCGGCCGGGTCGAGGATCTCGTAGCTGTTCGGATTGATGTAGATCGCCTTGGTGTGCATCCCTGCCTTGTGATGGAACGCGTACTTCCCGGTGACGAAATTGTTATAGGGGATCTCGATGCTCACAAGGGACGCGACGAGCTCGTCCAGCTCCTTCAGCTTCCGGAGGTCGTATTTGCGCTTGATCGCGGCCGGGTCGTCGGCATACATGCGGGCGACGAAGCCGCCGAGCGGCGTGATGCCGTTGCGCTCGCCGATGCCGAGGACGCTCGTGTCGATGTGCGTCGCGCCGCCTTCGAGGATGCTGTACGAGTTCGCGATCGCGCAGCCCGCGTCGTTGTGGCCGTGGAACTCGATGTCGCACTGAACGTGACGGCGCAGCTCGGTGGCCAGCGCGTAGCACTGCCGCGGCGTCGCGATGCCGACCGTGTCGGCGACCCCGACGCGGTTCACGCCCATCCGATCGACGGCCGTGTAGACCTTGAGCAGGTCGCCCTCCGTCGAGCGAAAGCTGTCCTCGCTCGAGAAGCGGACCTCCTTGCCGTAGTCCTTGATGAACTCGATCACGAGGCCTGCCTCGCGGATGATGTCGTCGACGCTCTTGCCATGTGAGAACTCGCGCAGGAACGACGATGTCCCGAAGAGGATGTCGATACCGACGACGCCGGTCTGCACGGCGACGCGAGCGTCATCCATGTGACAGCGCACGTGCGTGAGCACCTTGGCGTTGAGTCCGAGCCCGGCGATGGTCTTCAGATCTTCGTACGACTGTGGGGACGCGACCGGCGAGGTGAGCTCGATGTATTCGACGCCGAACTCGTCGAGCATCCGAGCGATCTGCACCTTCTCAGACGTCGTGAAGTGCGCGCTCGAGAACTGCTCCCCCTCGCGGAGCGTCGAGTCGATGATCGCGAAACGCTCGACCGGCATTCTTTCCGTTCCTCCCGTTTTCCCCACGCGCCGGAAGAGCGTTGCCGGGCTCCAAACAAAGAAGCCCGGCAGCGCGCGTACGCGCACACCGAGCCTCACCGCAGGCTTGGTCGCACGGTAGCGCTTCGACCCAGGGTCACCCCTGAGCCGACAGCCCGTCTCCTTCCGGTGGACGAGCCAGCCGGTGATCTCGAAACAGATCACCGACTTCGGCGATCGCCCCGTTCCCGTCGCTTCGGTGGAAG
>JANMSU010000374.1:0-5357 GCA_031389835.1 Chloroflexota bacterium | reverse complement strand
CACGGCGAGAAGGAGCGGAACCGTCGCCGTGTCCAGCCCGCGCCGCCAGCGCGCCACCACCAGGCCGAGCGCGAGGCCGGCCGTGACCTCCGCCTGGCCGAGGATGCTCACCGCGGACGACAACAGGTCGAGCCACGGTTCGCGCACGGACTGGAAGAGATCGAGCACCGCGCGATCGAATCCGCGCAGCGCGCCGAGCGACACGAAGGCGGTCAGAGCTACGAAGAGCGCCGCGAGGATCGCGACGCGGATCAGTGGTGGACCTCGAATGGATGCCTAGCGACCTACGACGCGAAGGGGCGGCGCGCCCGCGCGAACCTTTCTGTAGCGGATCTCTGCCTGCATACCCATCGCAGACAGTGTCTTGGCGAACGTCCGCAGGGTCGGGTTCGCTTCGCCGCTGTTGAACATTCGAGAGACCACCGGCGCGTGAGTGCGCAGGCGTCTTGCGATCGTCGCCTTCGTAACACCCACCGATTTCCTCTTCTTCTCGAGCTGGGCAAGCGCCTGGATCGTGGCGAGTTCAGCCTGTACATCCGTGGCGAACTCCGCACGCTCGGCCTTGCTCGGGAACTCCTTCGCAAGGAGCTCCCCGAAGGCACCCCCAGCGTCGATCGGGGACTTGCTCTTGGGCCTAATCGTTGGCATTGCTAGAGCATAGCATAAAAGATAAGGTGCCCCTCTCGCGCCCTTAGTTGCTCATCGGCGGGAACCACACGTCCGACCCGAGCGGCACCGCGATAGGCCGGGGCTCCGTTCCCAGATACGTGTCCCGGTAGGCGCGGACCCTGCGGTACTCCCGTTCGATCATCTTTGTTCCTTCGGGCTTCGACGCTCCGTCGAGTACGACTACCACAGGCGCGCTGAGCCCATGGCTAGGCGCCTTCGCGTCCAGCAAACAAAACAATCGGTAGTTGGTCTTTCCATGCTGGTCGCGCATCTCGTAGATACCCTTCATCTCGTCTTTCATCGCACGCCACCACGGAACGCTCGTGGGGAGCGCGTATGGACCGGGCTTCCACGTGCGTAGCGCGGCGAGCCAGATCAGGTATTGGCGACGGACGCCCTTGTCCACTGTGCGCAGCCAGGCGCGGCCTGGGACCTCGTCCCGCGCGCGGAAGAAGGCTATCTGCCACTCCCTTGAGGAAGCGCTCCTGATCTTCGCCACTAGAGATAGCTTTCGAAGTCGTCCTTCGTGCGGCGGAAGTACGCGAAGCCGATCACGAACAGCACCAGCGCGACCGCGGCGGAGTAGGCGAACGTCGGCCAGTCCGGCGGAAGTCCGTCGAGCAGCGCGCGCTGGTAGCCAACGATGACGCCGGTCATCGGATTGAGCTGCAGGAGGAAGAGCTCGCGCGGGCGATCGGCAAGGATCGCGATCGGGAACAGCACCGGCGTGAGGAAGTACCACGCGAGCAGCACGACGCCGAGGATGTGCTCGACGTCGCGGTAGAAGACGTCGAGCGCGGACAGCAGGTACGCGAGGCCGAGGTTCATGATGATCTGCACCGCGAGGAGGAGCGGGAGCCACAGGAGTCCCTCGAAGTGGCGCGGCCCGAAGACCGCGAGCACGATGAAGAGGACGACGAGGCTCAGCAGGAAGTTCGCGAGCGCGGAGAGCACGCTCGCCGCCGGAAGCAGCTGCAGCGGTAGTCGCACCTTCTTCACGATCGTCGCGTTCGAGACGATCGCGGCGGCGCCCGTCTGCAGCGAATTCGCGAAGAAGGTCCACGGCAGCAGACCGACGAAGAGGAAGACCGCGTACGACTGCTCCCCCGTCTCCGTGCGCGGGCGCGTGCCGAGGAGCACGCCGAAGAGGATCCAGAAGACGACGAGCTGCAGCAGCGGGATGAGGAAGTTCCAGCCGAACCCCAGGACCGATCCCTTGTAGCGCGAGCGGAGCTGACGCCACGCGAAGTCGCCGAGCAGCTCGCGCCGTTGGACGAGGGCGCCGAGGTCCGCGATCACTTCGACGACTTGGCTGTCGTTTTGCGGACGTGGCGCTTAGCGGCGGTCTTCTTCCGCGGCGCTCGAGATGTCAGCTGCTGGATGCGCTGCCGCGAGAGTCCAAGGACCTCACCAGCGTCACGCAGGCTGACATGCAGGTCGCGCGTGAGCTCCGTCGCAGCCTGCGCTGCGGTTCGCTGTGCACGCTCTTGCTGTTGCTCCGCCTTCTTCCGTGCCGCGCGCGCGCGTGTCACTGAAGCGCGCAGACGTGACGGCAACCGGACTTCGTCCACCAGATAGGCGGTGCTCGCATCGCGTACCCAGAGATCGAGAGCCTCGCGTACGCGCTCACGCGCCTGCTCGATCGTTCGGCCATAGCTGTGACAGCCCGGGACACTCGGGACCTTCGCGATCCAGGTCCCGCTCTCGTCTCGCTCGTAGACGACCTTGTATGTGCTCATTCAGCCTCCGCAGCCACGCCACGCAAACGCGCAAAGTGTCTACTTCACTAGACAGTATAGCCGCGCGGGCAGCGGACCATGGACGCGAGCTAACCTGACGCGGACCGCGCCGACTATGGCGACTCGAAGTCGACGAGGCGGTCGGCGGAACCGAGTATGTTCGTCGCGTTCCCCTGCAGGTCGGCGAAGCCAGGCAGTGCCGTGATGATGAAGGGGATCTGTAGGCCGGGCAGCGTGCCGGAGCCATCAAATCCAGTAAGTCCACTATCGACAGTGACGGTTACCGCGGTGCCCGCAGAATTCCAGTCGCAAGCCACATGGTTGGGTGCAACGCCGCACCTGAGCGTCACGGTGGTGCCGTCCTGATCCTGGATCTGCAGGGTGTCGCCTGCGGTGTTCGTGTGCATCACCTCGCTGAACAGCAGCGTGAACGCGTCGCCGCGCTCGATGAAGTCGGTGCTCGGAGGTGCGTTGTTGACCATCCGCGCGTCGGCGATCGTCGGCGCCGTGAGATCGCGCGTCGATTCGAGGACAGCGTCGATGCCGCCCACGGCGGCGGTACCGACCGCCACGACGTCGGCCGTGTCAAGTAGGAACTTGTTGTTGTAGTACTCGAAGAGGAGAGCGGAGCCGAATGGCGGGAAGAAGGCGACCTTGTAGCGGCCAGGCCGGAGCACGACCGAGTAGCCGCCGTCGTTCGCCGTCCGCGCAAACGCGACGAATGCACCGGTCTCGGTCTGAACGTTCACGTTGACGCCGGAGATCGCGGCGCCCGCGGCATCGGTGACCGTGCCGCTCACGCGCCCGCCACGCTCAAGCTCGGCATTGATGCTGGGGACGTCGATCACGCGGACGGGGACGACGTCCGCAGTGCCGAAGTCCGGCTTGTTGTTGTAATACTCGAAGAGCAGATCCGAGCCGAACGGCGGGAAGAAGGCGACTTTCACGTCGACGTTCTGCCGTACTGGCATCGCGTAGTCCCCGGTGGCCCCTGAGACGCCGAAGTAAGACTCGCAGCACGGCCCACCAAACACAGATGCGCTGACGAACACCTGCGCCAGGGCGTCACCGCTCTCATTCGTCACCCGACCCCGGATGAATACGCCGCGCTCGAGCGCCGCATGGATTCCCGTGGCGTCGCCTTCACCGATGGGCAGCGGGTCGGCCTCCTGGAAGGTGCGCCGGTCGTTCCACCACTCGCTGAGATGCGGCACCGGATCGTTGAACGGCGGGGAGAAGTTGACCTTGACGCTGATGGCGCTCCTCACGGCCATCGCATAGTTCCCGTTGGCATCGGTCGAGGCGAAGAAACTCTCACAACACAGCGGGACGTCGACGCGCTGCGCATTGACGCCTGCGTTCGCGAGACCGCTGCCCGAAGTCGCGTCCGTCACCCGACCACGAACGAAGACACCTCGATCGAGCGCGGCGTTGATCGCGGACTCGTTGGTCGTCCCGATGACCAAGGTATCGGCGTCCTGGAAGGTGCGCCGGTCGTTCCACCACTCGCTTAGGTGGGGGATGGGATCACCGAACGGCGGGAAGAAGCCGACCTTCAAACTGATGCCGCTCCTCGCGATCATCGCGTAGTTGCCGTTCGAGTCCGTGGACGCGAAATAGGACTCGCAGCACGGAGCGTCGACGCGTACCGCGCTCACGCTCGCGTTCGCGAGACCACCGCCTGAGGCAGCGTCGGTGACCCGACCGCGCACGAAGATGCCTCGCTCCAGACCGGCGTCGATGCTCGGGATTTCGCTCGACCCGATGAGCAGCGGGTCGGCCTCCTGGAAGGTGCGCCGGTCGTTCCACCACTCGCTGAGGTGCGGCACCGGATCGTTGAACGGCGGGAAGAAACCGACTTTCACGCTGATATCGCGCTTCACCGTCATCACGTAGTTCCCGTCGGTGTCGGTCGACGCGAAGAAGCTCTCACAGCACGTCAGGACGTCGACCCGCTGTGCGCTCACGCCCGCGTTCGCGAGGCCGTCCCCCGACAACGCGTCCGTGACGCGACCACTTAGGAACACACCACGCTCGAGCACGGCGTCGATGCCCAAGACGTCAGTCGCTCCGACCAGGACGACGTCGGCGGCGTCAAAGCTCGTCTTGGCGCGATACCACTGCCCGATGTACGGAACCGCGCTTCGGAAGGGTGGTGAGAAGTTGATCTTCAGGGGGACGTTCCTACGCGCGATGAGCCGATACTCGCCGCGCGCATCTGTGGACGCGTAGGTGGCGTTGGTGCAGCACCCGACTGCGTCGAACGCGAGGACGCCGGCTCCCGCGATCCCCTCAAGCGTTTCGGAGTCGGTGACGCGGCCGCGCACGAACACTCCACGCTCCAGCGCTGCATTGATGCCCAGCACGTCGCTTGACACGACCGGCACGGCATCGGCCGTCACGAACGTCGGCTTGCCGTTGTACCACTGCGGCAGGTATGGGATCAGGGTCCCGAACGGCGCCGTAAAGGCCACAATGACCGAGACGTTCCTGCGAACGACGACCGCGTAGTCGCCACGCGCGTCGGTGGAGGCGAAGGAGTTGTTGTTGCAGCAGGGAGAGCCGGCGGGCGACACCATGACGTTCGCCTGTGCGATCGGGTTTCCCGTGCCGGCCTCTGTTACGCGTCCTCGGAGGAACACACCGCGTTCTAGAGCGGCGTCGATCCTCTCGACGTCGACCGTGGTCACGTTTACGGGGTCGGCCACACCGAACGAGGTCTGGCCGTTGAACCACTGCGTGACGTACGGGATCGGACTAGCGAACGGCGCGACGAACTGGACTCGCAGGCTGATGTTCTGACGCACCGCCGTGACGTAGCTGCCGTCCGATGTGGTCTGCGCGAAGAAGCCCTCGCAGCACGGGACGACTGAAGCGAACACGATGGCCCCGCCAATGCCTTCTCCGTTCAGCGCATCCGTCACGCGACCTCGCATGAATACTCCGCGC
>JANMSU010000320.1:0-2698 GCA_031389835.1 Chloroflexota bacterium | reverse complement strand
CAGCGCCGTGTATTCGGCGACGTTGTTCGAACCGGGCCCGAGAAAACGCATCGCCTCCGCGACGACGAGTCCGTCCTCGTTGACCAGTGCGGCACCAGAGCCCGCGGGACCCGGGTTGCCACGACACGCGCCGTCGGCGTAGAGCACCGCGCGCTTCACGCCTGAAAGAACTCGGCCAGACGCGAGAGATCGACGTTGCCGCCGGACACGATCGCAACGACGTTCTCGCCTGGCCGTGGCTTGACCGCTCCGGATAGCAGCGCGCCGACCGCGGCCCCGCCCGCCGGCTCCGCGATAAGCCGCGCGCGCGAGGCGAGGAAACGCACCCCGTCGAGGATCACTTCATCGGGCACGAGGACCACGTCGGCCACGTTGCCGCTGATGATCTCGAGGTTGCGGACGCCGGCGACGGGCGCCGCGTGGCCGTCGGCGACGGTCTGAAGACGCTCCATCGGGACCGGTGCGCCGACGTCGAGCGCGCGTCGCACGGCGTCCGCTCCCGTTGGCTCGACCCCGATGACTCGCGCGCTCGGACGCTTCGCGGCCACCGCGACGGCGATCCCGGAGATGAGTCCGCCGCCGCCGACGCCCACCACGAACAGATCGGCATCGGGAAGGTCGTCGAGCACCTCGAGGGCGCAGGTGCCGTGGCCCGCGATCATCCCGTCGTCGTCGTACGGGTGCAGGAAGTACGAGCCGTCCCGCTCCTGTATTTCCTTGACGAGCGCACGAAGGCCCAGCATGTCGGGCGCAAAGACGATCTCCGCCCCGTAGCCACGCGTGGCTTCGACCTTGGTCGTTGGCGCCGACTGCGGCATCGCGACCGTCACCTTGACGCCGGCGGCGCGGCCGGCGTAGGCGATCGCCTGGGCGGCGTTGCCGGCGCTCATCGTCACGATGCCGTTGCTCCGCTGCTCCCGGGTGAGACTGAGGATCGCGTTCACGGCGCCGCGAGGCTTGAAGGAGCCGGTCCGCTGGAGGTTTTCGGCCTTGAGGAACGCTCGTGCGCCAATGCGCTCACCGAGCTGGCGACTGGTGAGGAGTGGTGTACGGGCGATGTGTGGGGCGACGACCTCGCGGGCGCGCTCGACGTCCGCTATGGAGACGGTCAGGAGCTCCCTCCCGAGGCTTTGGCCCGATTATGGGCTGCCGGGTCGGGTTCTACGCGTGCGCGAGCCTTCATCAATTTGCTGAAAGAGATGTGCCTGCAAGGAGATCGTCACCGGCAGCCACGCGCTCCGGTGCTTGAGCGGTGCCGCGGGCGCCGGAACCCTAATTGATCGCTTTTTCCCTGTGGGCCTGCTTGGATTCGAACCAAGGACCAGCAGATTATGAGTCCGCCGCTCTAACCCCTGAGCTACAGGCCCCTAGGAGTGCAGCCGCGCTGAGCTCGCTCGCACAGGTGGCCGAACCAATCCTCGCTGTCTCTACGTTGTCTTTGCAGAACTCGGGCTATGCTAAGTGGGGCGTCGCGAGGGGAGTCACGTGCACCCGCTTCCGCACGTGCGCGTCGATCCGGGGACGGAAACGACGGGAGGAAGCGCGTGGGAACGATCATCGCGGTCGCCAACCAAAAAGGTGGCGTCGGTAAGACGACGTGCACCATCAATCTCGGGGGCGCTTTCGCGTCGCTCGGGCATCGCGTGCTCTGCCTCGATCTCGATCCACAGGCGAACCTGACCGTCGGGCTCGGCATCGACCTCAACACGGTCGAGAAGAACATCGCCAACGTACTGATCGACCCCGATCTCAAGCTGACGTCGATCATCCGTCCGACGAAGACAAAGAATCTGGACGTCGCGCCCGCGACGCTCGAGCTCTCATCCGCCGAGGTGGAGCTCTTCAACGCGATCGGACGCGAGATGGCTCTGCGCGACAAGCTCACGCCGGACATCGTGCAGCGCTACCAATACATCATGATCGATTGCCCGCCGACGCTCGGTCTGCTGACCCTGAATGCGCTCGTCGCCGCTAACGGCGTGATCATCCCGGTGCAGACCCAGTACTACGCGCTCAAGGGCGTCGCGGCATTGCTCAAGATCATCAAGACCGTGCAGGGTCGACTCAATCCGAAATTGAAGGTCCTCGGACTGCTGCCGACCTTTTACGACTCGCGCACGATCCTCGGGCGCGACATGCTCGACTCACTGCGTGAGCTTGGCGATCACCAGGTGTTCGACACGGTGATCCGCCAATCGGTGAAGATCGGCGAGGCGCCGACCGCGGGCGTGCCGATCGGCGTATACGAACCACGATCAGATGCGGCGAAGAGTTTCGCCGACCTCGCGAAGGAGGTCATCGGTGCTCACAAGTAGTCCGTCCTCACACGCCAAGAAGTCGTTCCGCGATGCCGGCAACCGGATCTTCCAGCAGGAGACCGAGGCGCAGCCCGGCATCATCAGCCTGCTGGCGGCGCGCACGCCGACCGCGGTGCGCGAGCTGCCGCTCGAGAAGATCGTACCGAACCCGTCCCAGCCCCGCATGACCTGGCACGAGGAGACGCTGCAGGAGCTCGCCGCCTCCATCAAGGAGCACGGCGTGCTGCAACCGATCCTCGTCCGGCCTTCGGGCGATCAGTACGAGATCATCGCCGGCGAGCGTCGCTGGCGGTCATCGAAGATCGCGGGCAAGGAGACCATCCCTGCGATCGTCGAGCGCTTCGACGATGCGACGGCCCTTGAGATCGCGCTCATCGAGA
>JANMSU010000205.1:0-4545 GCA_031389835.1 Chloroflexota bacterium | reverse complement strand
CCCGAAGATGCTCGTCGCAAGAGGAACGAGGTCGCCGCCGGGCGGGCCCACGGTCGCCGAGTCACGGAACTCGAACGCCACGATCGCGACGAAGATCGCGATCGGCACGACGAACAGCGCGGCCCAGAACTTCTGCGTCTGAAAGAAGAGCCCGTAAGGTCGCGGCGACTGCGGCGTGAACATGACGCCGTACAGGATCAGCACGGTGATGGCGCCCACGTAGATGAGCACCTGGAACATCGCAACGGTCTCGGCGCCGAGCAGCACGAACATCCCGGCGACGTTGAGGAAAGTGAACGCCATCAGCAGCGCCGAGGTCGTGATCCGGTTGGCGAGAACAACACCGACGCCCGCGCCGATGGTGCCGATGGTCAGGAGGGCGAAGAACGCGGCCCCGAGGATGTCCAGCACTAGGCCGCGGCCGTCCGAAGCCGCTCGCGGAGCGCGACAAGCCGGCGGCGCTGGAAGTACGGGAGCCCGAGGACGAACACGGCGAGCAGGATCCAGTTCGCGATCGCGACCGGCACGAGCGTCGTCGGGAAGGCCAGCAGCAGGACCGCGGTGATCATGAGGTTCGCAAGGGTCAGAGGGATGAGGACCTTCCAACAGAGCGACATGAGCTGGTCGATGCGCAGCCGCGGCAGCGTCGCCCGGATCCACATGAAGACGAGGACGAAGAAGTAGGTCTTCAGCGTGAACCACAGCACGCCGAGCAGCGGGAAGACCTCCACGAAGGGCCCGTGCCACGCCCCGAACCAGAGCGTCGTGACGATTGCCGACACGACCGTGATCTCGCCGTACTCAGCGAGGAAGAAGATGGCCCAGCGCATCCCGGAGTACTCCGTCAGGAATCCGGCAACGAGCTCCGACTCGGCCTCGGGGAGGTCGAAGGGGTTGCGGTTCGTCTCCGCCAGGCCGGCGATGAAATACGTCACGAAGGCGAACGGCAGCACCAGGAAATTCATCTGCCAACCCGGTTGGCTGTTCGCGATGCCGACCATCGAGAGCGTGCCGACGACGAGGACGACGGTCACGAGCGAAAGGATCTGCGGCACCTCGTACGAGATCAGCTGCCCGGCGGACCGCAGGCCGCCGATCAGCGAGTACTTGTTGTTCGATGCCCAACCGGCGATGACGATCCCGAGAACGGTCATCGAGCCGAGCGTCGTGAGATACAGCAGCCCGACGCTCAGGTCGGCGCCGACGATGTCCGGCGCGAACGGGATCACGGCGTAGCTCGCAAGCATCGGGCTGAACACGATCGACGGCGCGGCGAGGAAGAACCACTTGTCTGTGAGTCGCGCGCGGATGTCCTCTTTGCCGAGCAGCTTGATGGCATCCGCGAACGTTTGAAGTAGACCCCATGGACCGGTGTGGAGCGGTCCAAGGCGGTCTTGCATGATCGCCTGGATCTTGCGCTCGAGATAGATCTGCGCGAGCGCCCCGTTGAAGACGAGGCCAACCGCGAGCAGCACCGCGATGACCAAACGCAGTGGAGCCCAGATGGCGGGATCGATCCCGAACGGACCTACCGGCACGGCGTCCTCAGCCCCCGCGCGCGTCGCTTCGTGGAGGAAGGAACGACTTCCGCATCGGGTGGCCGGGGAACGACTCCTCAAGGAAGATGCGCCGCAGATCGGGATGGTCGTCGAACATGATGCCGAACATGTCGTAGGTCTCGCGCTCGCACCAGTTCGCGCCGATCCAGACCGAGGACAGCGAGGGCACGTGTGGCTCGACCGAGTCGCAGGGCGTGCGCAGCATGACGAAGACATGGGTCGTCGTGCCTCTTACGAACGTGACGCTTCGAAGCTCGGTGCCGGTGTCGACGCCCGCGTTCACGGAGTAGAGATCGCACAGGGTCGCCGGGTCGTCGCGCACGACCGTCGCGACCTCGACCAGGTGCGCGGCGTCCACGTCGACCACGATCATGTCGTGCAGCGTCGAGAATCGGGCATGCTCGCCGAGGCTCTTGGCGAGCGCGTCGCGCGCGCCGATGAGGTCGATCGTTGGGCGCGGAGTACTCAGTACCAATTGAGCGCCTTCTTCTTCCACGCGTAGAAGAGGCCGACGACGAGGATCGCGATGAAGATCGTCACCTCAATGAGACCGTACCAACCGAGGTCGCGGAAGAGCACGGCCCAGGGGAAAAGGAAGATCACTTCAACATCGAAGACGACGAAGAGGAGTGCGAACACATAGAAATGGGTGGGGTAACGACCCCATGCTTGCCCCACCGGCTCCTCTCCAGATTCGTATGTTTTCAGCTTTTCGCGCGTCGGCTTCCATGGTGCGAGCAGATGGCTGAGCAACATCATCACCGTGACGACCAGCGCTCCCGCGACGAAAAATGCGAACACATACACATAGGAGAGGTTGTAGTCGGGCACGGGCCTAAGCCTACGGACGTACTAGTACCTCGGCAAACTCGTGACACTCGGGCGATTGACAGCGTTTGGCTCGGTGGATACGGTACCCCCGCTCAGGACAGAGCAGTACGCAATGCGTACATGAGGTCGCGGATTCTGCGGGAGGGGCAACGGTATTGGCGACGAACACTAGAAGGGCGCATGCCACACCTTCGCTGACGCTCGGCGCGCGAAGGACCGTGAGGCGGAGCGCCACGTCGCTTGTCACCGTGGGTCAACGTTCGACGGATCGCTTCATCGACGTAACGACGCGTCGCATGCCGCGGGCACTGTTCGCGTTCTTCGGTACGAAGGGCCTTCGTCTTGTGCTCAACACCGCGACCGCAGCCCTGGTCGTCATGCTTCCCTACACTGCCGCGACTTCGGCACGCGCCGAGTCGTCACCGGCCGACGTCGCGACTCCATCGTTCGCGGTGTCAACATTCGCGGTCCAGAACGAGGACGTGGCGCGCGCGCAGACCGCGGCACGCAGCGTAGTCGCCGGCGCGCGCAGCCCAATGACCGTCGCCGCTGAGGACGCGCGCCCAGTCATCGTCCGGACGATCGCGAAGGAAGACACGCTCTCGACGATGGCGAACTACTACGACATCTCTCTAGAGGCTCTCGCGTATGCGAACGCGATCGGCGAGGAGGATCAGAAGCTCGCGCTCGGCCACGAGCTGCTCATCCCACCGGGCGAGGGCGCGCTCCATAAGGTCAAGGACGGCGACACGGTCGAAGCTCTCGCGGATCGCTTCAAGGTCGACCCCGCCGCGATCATGTCCTACAACCGCGTGTACTTCGAGCCGGAGCGATTCGCGGTCGGCCAGCTCGTGTTCGTCCCGGGCGCGACGCTGCCGGCGCTCAAGCGCACCGAGCGCAACAAGACCATCTCGATCCCCGCGAGCGCGTCGTTGCCGGCACGCACGGGTCGTCTCGGCCTCCCGGTCAACGGCGTCTTCACGCAGTACTTCTGGTGGGGCCACAGCGGCGTGGACATCGCCGCTCCGTACGGCACGGGCCTGGGCGCATCCGATGACGGCATCGTCACCGCGACCGGACCGGTCCCAGTGGGTGGACTGCGCGTCTGCATCCAGCACTCCGGCGGACTCGAGACTTGCTACTACCACGCGAGCGCCGTGTACGTGACGCCCGGACAGACCGTCGCGCGCGGACAGCTGATCGCCGCGATCGGGCTCACCGGCGTCACGACTGGGCCTCACGTCCACTGGGAGCTCAAAGTCAACGGAGTGATCCAGAACCCACTCGCGTACTGAGCTGAAGCGCCGTCGCGCGCATCGCCCTTTACTCCACTCGCCGCGCCGCGGGTCCTGCCTCGGCTCGTGGTTCTCGCTCACTCGCTACTCGCCCGCTCGGCCCCCTCTAAGTCGTCCCCTGTAGCGCGGGCTCGACGCTCGCTCGCGAGAACCGACTCGCCGCGTCACCCGCGGCGCGCAATGCCCCACCCGGTCGCACCCGACTGGCGGCACTCCCACCGCTCAGCCCGCTCCTCCGCATACTCCTTATGTGTACAGGGCAGTCCACGCCGATCGGGCTGGGAGGATCATCGTGTCGGACCACGCCGCGGCTGCGTTTGACGGCGTCGCGACAGTGCCGTTCTCCGACGCTGTGAGGCTCCCGACGGGCGCGACCGTCACGCATGTCGAACGCGAGGCTGAAACGCTGGATCGATCCTCGCGAGCGCGACGCGTCGGTCCTGGTCGCCTCGCCGTCGCCGCGGTGTTGCCGCCCGGATATCTGCGCACACAGCTACCCGCGTATGCGGACGCGCCGGACAGACCGGATCTCGCCCCGCGCGCGTACACAGCGGTCGCGGCGGACGACGCCGGCGACCTGGTCGTCGCGGCGCTGCTGATCGACCGCGACCCGACCCACGATGTGGACGCGTATCCGTGGGCCGAGATCGCCTCCAAGGTCAACGACGCGCTGCGCTCGCGGCCTGCGGACCGGCTTGTGCGGCAGCTCGCGCGCTGCGCGCGCGAGTACTCATGCCGCGCCGCGGCGAATGCGTTCTACCGCCGCTGGGAGTGCGCCCTTCCGGTCGCGGCGCCGACGAACGAGCGCCCGCCCGCCGCCATCGCGCCGCGGCTCGACGGCGAGGCCGAGCCACGCGAGC
>JANMSU010000267.1:0-3304 GCA_031389835.1 Chloroflexota bacterium | reverse complement strand
GCAGCGTCGCCGACGGTCTTGATCCTCTCGGCTTCCTCGTCGGAGATCTCCATCCCGAACTCTTCCTCGAGGCTCATGATGAGCTCCACGAGGTCGAGGGAATCGGCGTTCAGATCCTCCACGAAGGACGCTTCAGGCTTGACATCGCCTTCGTCGACCCCGAGCTGCTCGACCACGATCTTCTTGAGCCGCTCGTAAGTTTTGCCCTCCGCCAAACCGCCTACCTCCTCCGCGTATGCGCTGCCCGCCCGTTCCGCCCATGGCAGCTCCGCGCAAGTGTCGGTGGGCGGAAAGCGCCCGTCAATCGGGACCTTGCCCGGACTAAAGGAACAGCCCCTCTCGTGACTCGTTGAAGTAAGCAGATGACCGACGGTTGGCGCGAGCTCTACGACACCGAGTACCCACGCCTGCTGCGGGCGCTGCTGGCCATCGGGGGCGACCCCGACGCCGCCGAAGACGCGGCACAGGAGGCGTTCGTGAAAGCGCATAAGCAGGGTCTCGCGACCCTAGAGCGGCCCGGAGCATGGCTCCTGGTGGTCGGCACGCGCGAGCTGCTGCGCCAGCGACGCCGCCGCAAGGTCGAGGACGAGCGCTGGGCCGAGCGAGGCATCTCCGAGACCTCCGCATTCGACGCCGTCGCGGACCGCGCCGACCTGCTGGCGGCCCTGCAACAGCTGCCCGAGAGGCAGCGCACGATCGTCGTCGCCCGCTACTACTACGGCCTCAGCTACGACGAGATCGCCACCCACTTCGACATCAAGAGCGGGACGGTGGGCGCGACGCTCCACCAGGCGATCGAGAAGCTGCGCCAGACGCAGATGGCCGGACGACTCGCCAGAGGAGCGATGCGATGACCAACGAACGCGACGACGAGATCCTCGGCCGCGCGCTGTCCCGCGCCATCGAAACGCTCGACGCGGAAGAGACGCCCTACGAGACCTCGCGGATGGCCGTGCAAGCGAAACGTCGTGGAACGCCATTCTGGCGCGTCGCGGCGCTCGCCGCGTCCATCGTGCTGGCCGGCGCGCTGGGTTCGACGCTGGTCGATCGTCCCGCGACGAACGGGACCGCCGGTCAGCAGCCGACGCCGTCGGTCGCGCCCACAGGTCCGTCCGCCGCGACGACCACGCCGGCGCCGACACCCACGGCATCGGCCCAGCCGAACGCGATCGACCACCAGCGTCTCTACTTCTACCGCGGCGACGGCTTGCCACCGACTTCGCAGCATTGGAACGCGACCGGTGCGCAAGCGACGCCTGAGGACCGCATCCGCGCGCGCTTGGATGCTCTGAACAATTCTCGGTCCGGCGTCTCGCCCGCCAACGGAGCCGGCAATGCGTTCCCGCTGGCGGACCCCAACACGCTCAAGGTGTCGTCGGTCAAGATCGACAGCGGCACCGCGACAGTCGACTTCGCGTTGCCCCCGGGCGGATGGCCCACGCGAGGCGCCGCGATGACGCTCGCACTCCAGCAACAGCTCGTGTACACGACGACGGAGGAGCCCGGCGTCGACCGTCTCGTCGTGACGGAGAACGGCGGCGCGCGCACGACGATCGACCAGCTCGTGTGGGACAAGCCTCTCGCGCGCGATGATGTATCGGGGTACGGTGCGGTGAAGAACGAGACCGTCACCGAAGAGCAGTCGCGGGCGGCGTGCGCGCCGAACTGCCCGAGCCCGGTGCCCGCCCGACTCAGCAACAACTGGTCCGTCGACACGTTCGCGTTCGGTGTCGCGCGGTTCGTCGTGCAGGTTGACTCTGGCGACTGGCAGGAGTTCACCGTTAGCGGTGGCATGGCAGTCGACGTCAAGACCCCTTACTCGAGCAAGTACAAGATCACGCTCGAAGTAGGGGGGACGGAGACAAAGCCCGGCCTAGAGATCGTCGATCGCTCCCCACTCCGATCGATCCGGTCGATCTCCGGTGGCGGGAAGACGATCTATAACCTCGCGGTCGATGACGGCCGCCCGTGGCGCGTCGCGCTCTTGACCAACCCTGACCGGATCATCGTCGACATCGGCGGATTCGCGCGATCGATCAGCGACACGGTCGTGGTCTACCATCCCGCGCCGATCACAGCTCAGGACGGCCCAGTCCTAGGAAGCCAACCGAGCATCGGCCGGCAGTTCACCGTCAGCGGTCTTTCCCGCACGTTCGAGGCGACGACGCAGTGGCGTGTGGTCGACGCCGCCCGGCGCGTCCTCGCGAGCGGATTCACGACAGCGAGCCGCGGGACGAGCGCTGTCTGGGGGACCTACCAGATCTCCGTCCAGCTCCCCGCGACCGTCAGTGGCAACGTCACGCTCGAGGTGTACTGGGGAAGTCCGCGCGACGGTTCCGTGGTGGGGCTCGTCCAGGTCCCGCTAACGATCCGCTAGGGCGAGGGCTCTCTCCGGCCGCCGACGGCCGTCGCGAGCACGCCGTTGACGAACTTGGGCGACGCTTCGCTGCCGAACATCTTCGCGAGCTCGACAGCTTCGTCGATGATCGCGGCGGCGGGCGCGTCGCCCAGCACGCGCAGCTCGTAGAGCGCGATCCGGAGTACGTTGCGATCGATCCGCGCCATCTGCTCGATGGGGAACTCCGGCGCCAGCTGGTGGATCTCTTCGTCCAGCGCCTTCCGATGCTCGAGCACTCCATCGACCAGCTGCCATGCGAAGTTCGCCGCCTCGTCGGCGAGTCCGGTGCGGAACGAACCGCGCTGCCAGGTCTCCTTGGCATCGGCGCGGTTGAAGTCGATCTCGAACAACGTCTGCAATGCGACCCGGCGTGCCGGGTGACGGCCAGCGCGCGGCGCGCGCGGCGGTCGTTGCATCTACGCCGCGGTGGCCGCGCTGGCGCCGATCGCCTCGACGAGGCGCGACGAAACGGCGCGCTCCGCGACAGCGATCGCCCAGCGCACCATGCTCGCGCGCGCGCGGCCATGGGTAACGACGGACACGCCGGCGATGCCGAGCAGCGGCGCGGACACGTACTGGTCGTAGTCGAAACGGTGGCGGAACTTGCGGATGCCCGGGTACGCCAACACCGCTGCGAGCTTTCCGAGCGGTCCGCCGAAGATGTCGCCACGGATACCGATCTGAACGACGTCGAGCGCGCCCTCGAGTCCTTTCGCCAGCACATTGCCGGTGAAGCCATCGCATAGCGCGATATCGGTTACTCCGCGGAGCACGTCGCGACCTTCGATGTTGCCGTAGAAGTTCAGATCGCTCGCGGCGAGCAGCGCGTGCGCCTCGAGCCGGACCTTGTCGCCCTTCTCCGGCTCCTCCCCCACGTTGATGAGACCGATCGAAGGCGTCTTCACG
>JANMSU010000260.1:0-8167 GCA_031389835.1 Chloroflexota bacterium | reverse complement strand
CTCGGTGCCCTCAACGGGATCGACGAGCGTGACCTCGCGGTTCGTCGCGCGGCTCGCCGTGTCGAGGTTCCAGGCCGACAGGGCCGCGGTGAAGAGGAAGTTGTTCATCACGACGGCACGCCGCTTTCCGGCGGAGTCCTCGTCGCTCGAGCGGAACAGGTGCTCGGCGCGACGGTTCAGGTGGAGGATCTCGTTCTGCGGGTCCGTCACGAGCACCGGGTCGGCGACGGAGTTGACCATCCACCAAAGCCACTCCTTCTCGACCGCATGCGATTCGCTCGCCCGCTGCAGCAGCTGCACGTCCTGCTCGCGCGTGAGCGCGGCGCTCGCCTGACGCGCGAACGGCACGAGCCGCTCCAGGTCGGCGTCGCGGACTCCGTCCTTTCGTGCGAGGAGGACCACTGCTCGCGGTCCGTCGCTGCGGCCGGTGGCGGAGCGGAGCGGCGCCGCGACGAAGCTGCCGATGCCCATGTCGGCGAGCGTGGCGCCGGTGTCTATGTCCAGTCTCGCGCCATCGTCGAGGTCGACGCGCTGGGGTGCGCCGGTCCGCAGCGCGACGACGAGCGGGTTGTCCGAACCGGCCACGCCCACCGCGAGCCGGCGCGCTTGATCGTCGGTGACGTTCCAGCCGAAGAGCCCGCGGAGCGACGCGGTCGACTCGTCGTACACGAGGACGACCGCCTTGTCGTAGCCGAGGCCACGCACGAGATCGTCGAGCATCGGCTCGAGCGTCTCGCGTGGGTCACGACCGGTGGTCTGCTCCCGCTGTCGCTCGACGAGATCTCGCATCGCTTCGGCTTCGGCCCTGCGGCTTACCGCTCCTGCGTCGTACGTGATCGGCTCGGCGTGGCGTCAACGGAGCCGGCGCCGGCGCCCAGCGTCCCGGTCGCCTGGCGCGGCGAAATCCCAAGCGCATCGGCGTACCGCAGGTAAGTGTCGATGGAGGCGACCACCACGCGCGCTTCGACGGTGATCAGGTCGATGCCGACGAGCGACACGCGGACCCAAGCATCGATGACGATGCCTTTGTCCAGGATGCGGTCGAGCACATCGATGAGGCTCGAGCCGCCTGGACTGCGTTCTACGACCGCCATCTGCTAACCCCCTTTTATCTTCAGCTGTCGCTCGAGCTGGGCGATCCGCGCCTCGAGGCGCGCGACGTCGCCCGTTCCGACACCGTCGGTCTTCTTGCCGCCGAAAGCCGGCTCGTTCCGCCACCAATTGAGGCCGATCTGCTCGGCCTTGTCGATCGAGCACACCAGTAGCCGGATGCGGATCGTCAGCAGTTCGACGTTCGCGAGCGACACGCTCACGTCGCCAGCGACGACGAGCCCCTTGTCGAGGACGCGGTCGAGGAGATCGACCAGCGTCGCCGACTCGTGCTGTTGTCCTGGAGGAAGCCGCATGCTCATGATGCAGCCCCGATCCGCAGCTGGATGTCGTCCTCATCGAGCCCGAACTGCTTCGCGATCTCACTGATCTTCTGCTCGAGCCGCATGAGCGCGAGCCCAACCCGCTCCACCTCGTCGTCGCTCAACGATCCGCCCTCCATCCGCCGAATGGCCTGCCGCTCCAGTACCTGGCGAAGGAACTCCACAAGTGTCAGCACGAGACCGGCGAGGCCGCGCTCGATGTCGGCGGGATCGAGGTCGATGCGCTCGGGAAGGAGCGCGCGCAGACGATCGATCTCCTCGCGGAGCTCGAGCTCGATCTTCGTCGTGTCGGAGGAGGTCATTCGCTCACCGCGAACGTATACGGAGCCCAGGGTCCCTGCACGACCGTCGTGACGTCGGGAAGCTGCGCGCCGAGCCGTTCGAGGCGCGAACTGAGCTCATCGATCTCGTCGCGCGTCACCAAGGCGGACATTGAAACGGCCACGGCCGGTCGAGGGCAAGTCCGGTGACGGATGAACGCTGGCTCGACCGCCAGCTCGCCGAGAAGACGGACAACGATCTCGTCGGCGCGCCGTAGCCTCTCTTTTTGGGTGCGTGCCCGTGCCACGCCGCGCTCCAGGTAGGCGCGCCCGGTCTGGGCGGGAACGCTCTTCGCAGGAACGATCCTGCCGGTCTCTCGCCAGGCGCAGGTGATGGCCAGCTCGCAGCGATGACCAAGGCGGGCGAGCTGCGAGGCAAGCGCCTCTTCCCGCAGGGCCAGCCGCGCGCGCAGTGCCTCTGCGTCCGGAAAGACGCCCCCGAAGCGTGCCGGAAGGCAGGGCACACGCGCGAATATCGCCTGGATGACGCGGTGGTGATCGAGCATTTCCGCCTCACTCGCGGCGCCGACGGCTTCCCACGGCGACGCGAATGCCGCGACTCGTGTCGCGGGCACCACCGTGAGATCCAGCTCCGCCGCGACGCCGGCGTCGTCCCGCGCAACGATCGCTCTGAGAAGAAGTGTCATATGTCGGTCCCCGTGCCCCGGATGGTCTCGACCGAGGACAACACCACGCTGAGGCCAAGGTAGACGAGGTCGACGCCGGCCACGGAGATGGTGAGCTCTCCGGTCAGAACGACGCCGCGATTCAGGAGACGGTCTACGAGCTCGACCAGCGGAACGTCGAGCGTCGCGGCGTCTTTCATGGGGACACGCTCCCGAAGCGGTACGCCGGCCACGGCCCGCTCGCGCGAACGCGATAGCCACGCTCGCCGAGCTGGCTCTCGAGCTCGCCGATGACCTTCGCCAGCGCGGGCTCACGCTCTCGCGCCACGAGGATCGATGCGCGAAGCGCGACCGCGTCGGTGCCTCCGGTCACGACGGGCTCCTGGTACGTGCGCACGGCGACACCTTCGAGGACAGCGAGCGTTCCAGACGCCGCCTCGCTGTCTCGACGCTCGACGGCTCGGGACAATGTCGTGTCGCGCTGCTTGTCCAGGAGGAACGCGCGGCCGGGCGGGCTGGCCGCGATCTGCTCGTCGAGGGCGCGAACATCCGCGTCGTCCGCCGGAGCGCGAGCATCGCGCGAGACCGTGACCACCCATTCGGCGTGGCCATCGAGCGAAGTCAGCTGCGTACTCCGGTCCGCGGCGTCCTCGCTCAACATCACCCGCACGCGCGCGTCGTCCCGGTAGATCGTGCCGAACGACAACGGCAAGACCGTCCCGAGCAGCTCGAGCAAACGTCCATTCACCGCTTGGTGCTGCGCAGCGCGGGCGGCGAGCCAATCGAGATCGCGCAGGTGTTCGTTGAGCGCGACCTCATTGAACTCTGTTTCGGCGACGTCACTGGCCGCGGCGAGCAGCTTGCCCTCGACGACGCAACCGACCGGGCTCTCATCGATGCCGGTGAGACCAGCGGTCACAACGCGCGTGGCGTCGCTGGCCCGCGCGATGCCGTACACGTAGCGCAGCGGGCTCATCGGATCTCGTCGGGCAGCTCGATGACAACCTCGCGCGCTCCCTCATCTGGCAATGCCGACTGCTGCGCGCGCGCTGCCGCCTTCTTGTGCTCGCGGATCTCACGCAGGCGCGCGAGCAGCTCCACCTCACGTTCGCGGAACTCGGCTTCGGGCATCCGGCCCTCTTCGTACGCCTCGTTGACGAGGATCAGCTGCTCGCGGACCGGATCCTCGTCCCACATCTGGTGCTCCGCGACCTCAAGGACCTTGTCGAGGCAGTACTTGATGCCGGCTGCCGGCGCTGTCAGTGGCAGCGCCAGAAGCTTGAAGAGGATCAAACGCCCGACCCGGCGCCCCGCTCCAGCTTCAGACGGATCGTGACGAAGTTGTACGGCGGCCACGGGCCGGTGTACTTCCACGAGAGCTTGCCCTCGAAGCGTTTGCCGATGTCCTGGACCCGCTTGTCGAATTGGCTGGCCTTGTCGCGCGCGACGAGGAAAGCGCCGTTCATGATCATGCGGTCGCCGATGACCTTGTTCGAGCGTGACGCGATGACCGAGTCCTGGAGCGCCTCGTATATCTCGCGAACGTACGCCTCGGACTTCTCCGCCAGCGCCTGCTCCACCAAACGACCGAGCTGCATGCGAGCGAAGTACGTAGACGACTGCTGGTTCGTCTCGATCTCGGCCTTGAGGCGACGGATCTCTTCGTAATCGCGCTCGACCTCGGTGAGCACGGATTCTCGGTCCCAGTTGACCTTGAGACCGAACTCGAGCTTGTCCTTCATCTTGCCGAGCACGTCGCGCAGCTCCTTGTACGTGTCCTTAAGAAACTCGCGGGTATCTTCCTCCGTCTTGAAGAGCGTTCCGAAGCTCATCGGTACGGGCGTGAAGTTGTTGTCGATCATCACGACCTCGTTCACGTGCTCGTGCGTGAGCGCGTTCTCGCGCGTGGGGTCGTACACCATGAGCGGGCTGCGGCTGACGACCGCGGCGAGGTCTTCGTGGTGCACGGTGAAGACCTCATCGCTGCGGCCGCCGATCCCGATCTTCCCGAATGATCTCGGCTCGGCCGATTCGATGATGCAGTACACGTAGATGCCCTCAGCCGAGGCGGGTTTATCGCTCGGCGGTTGCGCTGTGACTGCTTCCATGGCCCGTCACTTTACGGTCGCGCAGGCCGCAGCGCGAGTGGGGACCGTGACGGCGGTCGCTCGGTCGCCCGCTAGCGGCTCAGGCCAGGAGCGGGGCTTGCGCGACCTCGCTGAGCCCGGCGACGACGCCGCGCACGACACCTTCCGCCGCGACCAGCGGCTCGGCGTCGATACGTATGAGGGCGTCGCGACCGAGCGCGGGAACGAACATACGGATGCGCAGATCGTGGACCGGCTCGCCGCGAAGCGCCGGCGCAAGCGCAACCTCGACGGGCAATAGATCCGGTCCGTCGCCGAGGAGTGATCGTGCCGCGCGGTTCACCTTGATCGCCGCGCCGCGGTCGTCGAGCACGACGATGCCGCTGGGGACAAGATCGAGGAGCGCCAGTCGCTCGGCCGACAGCTCTGCGAGGCTGTGTCGAAGCCGAACCTGCTCGGTCACGTCGACGACCGCGATGCTTATGGCACCTTCTGCGCCCGGCAGCGGCTGCAACGCAACGTCCGCATAGCCGTCGTCCATTGCGCTCGCCCGCAGCCAACGGCCGGGGATCTCGTGGAGCACCTTTGGCTGTCCGGTCGCGAGCACCTCGTCGAGGATGGGCAGCCCGTGCGCGTTCGCCGGAAAGACGTCGATGAAGGCGCGGCCGACGATCTCGCGGGCGCCGGCGCCTCGACTGAAAGCCTCATTGGCGGAGACGAACACGTGGTCCGCGCCGCGCACGACGGCCGACATGACCTGTGACTGCTGATAGATGTAGCTCAGCCACTCCGGCCTGAGATCTGTCGTACCTGCGATCTTCAGCTCGGTCGCGATCTCGGCGAGTGCCGCGCGATTTCGGACCGACAGCCGACGAAGCAGAGTCGAAACGTGTTGCTTAACTGCCTGCTCGGAGAGGCCTAACCGGTGGCCGATCACCTTGTTCTCGAGGCCCATCGTCACCAGCTCAAGCACCGTCGTCTGTCGGTCGGTCAGCGGCCTGCCTCGTATGCGACGGCGCTCGAGATCCGAATCTGGCGGCGGTTTCAACTATACGTAAGTATGCCTATCGACCGGTCTGACGACAGCCTCTAATTCCCAGTCGCGCACAGTCCGGTGGTGGTGGTGTGTCGTTGCTTGACGAAATGAAGCTGATCCTGCTGGTCGAAGACAACCGCGACGATGAGGCTCTGACGCTGCGCGCGTTCGCTAGGAACAACATCAGTAGACACGTCGTAGTTGTGCGCGACGGCGCAGAGGCGCTGGCTTGGTTGTTCAAGCGCAACGAGCATCAGGGCCGAACGGAGCCCGATCCGCAGATCGTCCTGCTGGACCTGGAGCTGCCGACGCTGGGTGGCCTCGAAGTTCTGCGTCAGATCCGAGCCGACCCGAGGACGGCCCTTATCCCGGTCGTGATCCTCACCGCGTCCAAGTCCGACACCGACCTCGCTCTCGCATACGAGCTCCGCGCCAACAGCTACATCCAGAAGCCGGTTGAGTTCGCGCGGTTCGTCGAGGTCGTTCGCGAAATCGGGTTGTACTGGCTCGGCCTCAACGAGTCGCCGTCACGCGGGCCACGACGGGTCGAGCCCTGAGGCCCATCCGCGTCGAGTCCTGGAGTCGCGAGAGCGCCCGTCCCTGGAACACGATCAAACAGCGGATCGCCGAGCTGGAACATGAATGCTTCGGGCAGGACGCGTTCAGCCCGAGCGAGCTGCGCCTCGCGTTCAACGGGCGGGATAGCCTCGTGGTGCTCCTCTGGGACGGCCCGTCGGAGGGCGGCACGCTCATCGGCTACACGCAGGCACAGCCCGCCGACGCCCACGAGACCTATTACATCGCTAACACCGTGATCGCGAAAAGCCACCAGGGGCGCGGGCTCGTCAAGCTGCTCATGGACAGGCTCTACGCCGACGTTCGTGCCGCGGGCGCTCGCTTCATCGAGCGCGATGCGGCGATCCCCAACGGCTACGCGGACAAGATCGTGCGCTTCCATGCCGCGGAGGTCCTCGAGACGTTCGATCACGACAGTCCTTACGGACCGCAGCGGTTCATTCGGATGCGCGTGCCCGAGTCGTAACATCCTGGCGTGAAGCAGTGGCTTGGCTCGTCGATCGGGCAGGTGGTCCGTGACGTCATCGAGGGGGGCATCGCCGGCGCGGTGGCCGCGGTGGTGGCGCTCCAACTCGATGTGGCGACACCACAGGTGATCCTCATGGCGGTGATCACCGGCTTCATCGCCGCAGCGATCGCGGTCGCCCGGCGCAAACTCGTCGGGGGAAATGTCCCGCCGCCGCCGTCCACGCCGCGGCAGTGACCTCGCGCAGGACTAGCTCTTAGCGGCCGCGGTCCCGGGCTGAAGCCGGTCGAAAGCAGATGCGGCCTCTTCGATGATCGAGCCGGACAGGTCGTCCGTGAGGGTGTAGCGGACGACGTTCCCGGTGCGCTTCGCGACGATGGCGCCTAGCTCGCGCAGCACCTTGAGATGCTGGCTCGTGACCGAGCGGTTCTTGCCGACGACGTGAGCGAGATCGCTCGCCGCGAGCGTGGTGTCGCGTAAGGCGCGCACGATCTTGATGCGTGTTGGGTCGCAGATCCCCTCGAGCAGCGCGCGCATGCGCTTCTCATTGCGCGGCGTGAGCATCTGCCGCTCAGCCGTCATCGCGGCGGCTGGGTCGATCGGCTTGGGTATGTCGTTCGGCATAGGCCTCCCGCGGAATCGCGTGGTTACGCGATCAGCATCGAGCCGCGGATCACTTCTCGCATGACGAAGCCGTCATTGGTTGCGCTCAGCCTCAGGTTTGCGGCGCGGCGACGAAACGAAAGCCGAGGGTGCGGACCGTCTCGATGTAGCGGGGCCGCTCCGGGTCGTCCTCTAGTTTCCGGCGCAGGCTGCTGAGATGACGTGAGAGGCTGTTGTTCCGGACGGCGAGGCCGGCTGATCCCAGCGCATCGGTCAGCTCCCGGTAGCTAACGACGGCCCCAGCCCTCGCGGCCAGGGTGTACAGGAGGATGTGCTCACTTGGCGAAAGGCGTATCTCGCGCGTCCCCTGTAGTACACGCGCGTCCAGAGCATCGATCTCGAGATCGGCAACCCGAAGAAGGGCCACGCTGCGGCTCGGCGGAATTCGATTGCGCGGCAACGCGATCAGCATGGCGAACCCGCCAAGGGCTGGCATGACGAAGCCGTCATCCCGGGATGAGGGGCGGGTGGTCCCGCGCGAGGAGCTCGCCGAGATCGCCTTCGGGCATCTGGCCCAGACCGGGTGAGAAAATGGCCCGGAGCGGGCCGTATCACTGCGCTGACGGGCCCGTCGTCGCCAGTGTGATCGAGCAATCTCGGTCCGCTGGCTCCTAGGGCCCGTAGCTCAACGGTAGAGCAGGGGACTTTTAATCCCTTGGTTCCGGGTTCGAATCCCGGCGGGCTCACACGAGATCCGCGATATGCGTCGACCGCTCGGCAAGACACGATGGCACCTCCGCAGGAGACTATCGTCGCTCGACGATGGGCGAATTCACGCACGACGGCGTGCGGCTCCATTACGTCGAGGAAGGCACAGGCGATCCGGCTTTCGTGTTTGTGCACGGTTGGTGCTGCGATCACACCTTCTTCCAGCCCCAGTACGACCACTTCAAGGCGTCGCACCGAGTGGTAGCGCTCGACCTGCGGGGCTGCGGCAGCTCCGATCAGTGCGAAGACGGC
>JANMSU010000167.1:0-1578 GCA_031389835.1 Chloroflexota bacterium | reverse complement strand
GAGGTGGAACGGCTTGCCGTGCCCCTCCAGGCGAGGATCGCGCTCGAAACGGTTCGTGCGCGCGATGTAAGTCTCCACACCCAGGATCGGTTTGATGCCCGCCTGGTTCGCAGCGACGTAGAAGTCCACCGCGCCGTAGAGAGCACCGTGGTCGGTGAGCGCGATCGCGGGCATGCCGAGCTCTTTGGCGCGCGCGACCAGATCGGTGACGCGCGAAAGCCCGTCCAGAAGGCTGTACTCGCTGTGGGTGTGGAGGTGGACGAACGATCCGGTGATGGCGATCCCCAAGCCGCTGGTGGAAGCCCCGCGGCGAAGACCAGTCTAACGGGACGTAAGCGTGATGTTCACGATGAGGCCGCGGTGGTCCGAAGAGAGATTGTTCTCAGCCGTCGTATGCGCCTGCGCGCCAACGACGCCGAGTCCCCACACGTAATCGATGCGCTTCGGCGGGTCTTCACCGATGGTCGTCGGCCCGGCCTGCTGCCCCAGATCCTGGAAGCCGGCCTGATCGAAGAGCTGCATCTCGATCGCGTCGGGCTCGGCGTTGAGGTCGCCGACCACCACGACCGCCCTCGCATCCCCGATCTCACGCAGGATGGTGCGTACCTGATCCTGCCGCACCAACGATCCATCGCTGTTGTGATCAAGGTGCGTTCCTACGATGAGCAGGTCGCCGATGCGCACGAACAACGCGCCGCGCGGCTGATTTCGCAGCGTCGGTCCCGGCGCATAGGAAACTCTTTTGGTGACCTCCATCGGGAACTTCGCCAGCACCGCGTTCCCGTACAGGTCTCCGATCGTCGGTAGGAACGTGTAGTACATCTCGAGGCGTTGAGCCACGGTCGAGAGAACATCGTGCTGCTCGTCGATCATCCAGCCGCGCACGACCTCTTGTAGCACCAGCACATCGGGCTTTTCTCTATCGATCGTGGCGACTATGTCGTCGATCGACGGGATCTGACCTGCGCTGAAGCCCTGATGGATGTTGTATGTCATGAGACGGAACGTCGGCTTGGCGAGCTCGGGATCCGGCGTCGCGGGAGCGCTGACGAACGCGAGCAGCGGCACAGCCACGACGATCGCGGCTGCCGCGGCCGCCAGCGGCGCGCTGAGGCGGACCGTCGACGTCGGTGCGATGAGCGCGGCGATCGCCACGAGCGCCGTCGCCGCCCAGACCGCGGGCTGCAGCGCGAAGAAGGCGTAGAAACCGAAGGCCGCGCCGACGAACAGGAGCCAGCCGACCGATAACGCGAGCACGGCGCCGGTGGGCGATCGCGCGGGCACCTGCGGCACCCCAAGGATCGCGGCGGCGCAGATCACGATGCCGACGGCCAAGAGGAGGCCGCCGAGCAGCGCGACGAACGGGACGTGCCACCAGAGAAGCACGGCGCCGATCCCGAGGGCGGCCGCTCCGATGAAACGGCTCGGTCCAAAGCGGACCAGGCCGACGGCGCCGAGGGCGAGCCCGATGCCGAGCACGATCTGGCCGATCTGGGTCGCGCGTGCGGGCTCGGGCCCGAGCCCGAGTCCACCCGCGAGCGCCACCTGCGCTCCGTTGGTCGCACCGGTCTCGGCAAC
>JANMSU010000107.1:0-4563 GCA_031389835.1 Chloroflexota bacterium | reverse complement strand
GAGCGGAAACGGTCTGGCGGCCGGGGTTTGGGGCCACCTCGCCACGCCCGGAGGCGAAGGCGACGGCGCCGACGAGAAGGATAGCCGTCAAAGTCAGGACGGCCGCCACGATCAAACGCTTCACACCCCATTGAACGTCGTGGTCCGCTTCCGGTTCCCTGGACCCGCCAGACAACAGCGGCAGGGCCTATCGGCGTCGGACGACCGTGTTCGAGGGTTACGTCGCTGACTCCGGGCGCCGATTCCTCCGTGCGTCCTTGCGCTCAGTTTGTAACGATTGACCCCTGCGGACCCTCGGCACCGGTCTCGGACGTTCGCGCTTCCCGCGCACCGCGTGACGAGACGGTCATGACACGGACGCCAGTTCGGTCAACCATCCAACGCAGATAGACGCAACGCGCACGCGCGCGTACAAGGGAGCGACCCCAACAATGATCAAATCAAAGGCACTCGCGGCCGCTGCGGGCATCGCACTCATCATCGCGGTCGGCGCCATGGCAGGGCGCACCGCAAATGCGGCGCACGAAGCGCCAGTAGGTCTCGGAACGGCCGGAGCCTTCTCGATCCTCGCCGGCACGCCGTCGATTACGAACACCGGCGCGACAACGATTGACAGAAATGTCGGCATCCATCCCGCTGCGTCGATAACCGGATTCCCGCCCGGAATAATCGGCGGGTCGACTCATGCCGGCGACGCCGTCGCGCTCCAGGCCAAGAGCGATCTGGTGATCGCCTATAACAACGCGGCAGGTCGGACGGGTGCCGTCGTGGCCGGCGGCGCCCTCGGCGGGCTGACCCTCGTCGATGGCGTCTACAACTCGGGGGCCTTCGTTCTTGGTCTGACCGGGACGCTAACGCTGGACGGCCAGAACGACCCGAGCTCGGTCTGGATCTTCCAGGCCCAGTCCTCACTCGTCACCGCATCGAGCAGTAGCGTGAGCCTCATCAACGGCGCGAGCGCCTGCAACGTCTTCTGGCAGGTGACCAGCTCAGCGACCCTCGGATCAGGCTCCACCATCGTTGGAACGATCATGGCTCTGTCTTCCATCACGCTCGCCAACGGTGTCACCGTCCAAGGTAGGGCGCTGGCGCGCAATGGCGACGTCACGTTGATCAACGACACGTTCATAACTGGCGGGTGCACACCCCAGACGGTGTTCGTCCCGCCGACGATGCCGCCGTTCACGATCGCGCCGACACCAACAGCGACCCCCATCGGCACGACCGCCCCGACAGCGACACCCATCGGCGGGGCAACTCCAGCCGTCGCGCCGACAGCCACACCGGGAGCCGCAGCGACACCGGTGGTCGTTCGAGGCCTGCCCTCGACCAGCACAGGCGATCCGTTCAGTCCACTCGTGATGCTCGGGATCGCGCTAATGGGTATCGGGGTCCTCGTACTTCGTCGACAGATCCGAAACTCGTAGCGATACGCCGCTAGACCGCCAGGCCAAGACCGGCAAGGTGCCACTTGGCTTGGCGGCGCGGATGTGAAAGAAGGCTCTCGATGACAGCTGACCTTCGCCATGCGCGTCCCACGGTTCGCGGTCCCAAGTTCCTGATGACTGCTGCGATCGCGCTCATCCTCGCGATAGGCGTGTTCCCGATGGCAGGATCTCCAGCGAACGCGGCAGCTCCAGCGCCATCACTTGGGCTCGCTGGCAGCTTCGCGGTCCTCAGTGCGGCGAACGGGGGTGGCGGAGCAGTCACATGCGTCGGCCCCGCCACCATCGTCGGAAACGTAGGCTCATCCGGCGTGATCACCCCTGGCGCGTGCACGATCACGGGGTCGCAGACCGCGCCGGTCTCCGCCGGTGTTGTTGCCGCCTTCGACAGCGCGTACGCCGCGCTCGCGCTCGTGGCGTGCACGCAGACCATCCTCATCGAGGCCTACACGGACACAACGCTCTCGCTGGGGTCTGGCGTCATCTGTTTCCCCAACGGAGTGACGTTCACGGACACCACGTTGAGGCTCACCGGGAGCGGGCCCTGGCTCATCAAGGTCGGGACCGGGACCGCCGGTAGCGGCGCCCTTGCGGGGACCAATTTCAATGTGGTCATGCCCGCTGGCAAGGACGCGTGTGATGTGACCTGGTGGGTCCGCACGGGCGCGACGATGACCACTTCGAGCGCCAGCGGCACGCACTTCATCGGCACGGTCCTCGCCGGGGCGGCAATCACCGTCACCGGTGCGACCGTTGGGACCTTCAACGGGCGGGCCCTCGCAAAAGCCGCAGTATCGATCACCGGCGGCACTTTCACCGGCTGCACCGGCGGAAGCCTTGGCGGCGGCGGCGGCAACGACAAGGAAAAGTGCAACCAAGGCGTGGGCAACGGGCCTGAGGGCTGCGATCCAGGCAACTCGAACCAAGGCGACCGGACTCGGTCGAATGACGAGCTAGGCGGGACGCCCGGGAACCCGGGCCGCAAAGGCGGCAACGGCAAGTAGAGCCCCGGTCAGCGCGAGCGGGGGGCATGACGGTCCCGTCATGCCCTCTCGCGGTCCTTGGGCCACGCTTTACCAATGACAACCAACAGACCCACAGACACCGCCTCCTCAACACCTAGCCGTACAGCGACCAACGTCAACGTCTCCGCTGAACCCACCAAGGGTGGTTCGATCTGGACCGCGAGCCGCGTCATCGCGCTCGTGTTTACGGTCCTCGAGGTCTTGCTGCTGGTCCGATTCACTCTCAAGCTCCTCGGAGCGAACGCGGATCAGCCATTTGTCTCTGCCATCTATGGCATCACCGAGCCGCTCGTTGCGCCGTTCCGCGGCATCTTCGCGCAACCGGCCGGTACGCCGGTCGTAGAGATCGCCACGATCCTGTCGATCATCTTCTTCGTGCTTCTCGCGGCACTCATCGTCGCGATCGTTCGCGCAGTCACCGGCAAACGGGGTGAATCGAATCCGTGACGAAGGACGGGAAAACGACGCGGCCGCGTAACCAGCTCGGGGAGTTCGCTACGCGGACGCCTCAGGAGACGGTCGCTCGACTAAAAGAGAAGGTCTCCAAGAACCGCGGCGGGGCGAACCGTGAACGCATCCAGGCACAGATCTCGGCGGAGCAGGCGGTCAAGGCTTAGCCGGGGCAGACGATGGGTGCCATGCCCGAAGCGAAGACGTGATGCGTGTGCGCGCGATGACGAAAAAGTCATGTAACGGCCACCGTGCCGGCCTACCTTCAGCGCGTGCTTGATCTCTCGTTCCTCGTCGGGCTTGCGCTGGGCCTGATCGTCACGGGCTTCTGCGCGATCGGGTCGTTCAACCGCGGCTTCGACAGCGTGCGCCGCACATCATGGTCGCGAGAGCTTGACGCGCGGCACCGCGCGGTCGTGATCTCTCGGGCCGCTGCTCGCGCAGTCGTCCACCGTAATGCCGAAGGAGCACTCTCCAAAGCGAGCTGACGCGGCACTCGTGCTTGGAGTCCTGCGCCACCTCCGCCGATATCATCTGACCTTCAGGGGGTCCAAGAACCGTTGCCACAGCTCGCCGCCAGCGTCCGCGCCCGCCTCCCCGCCAGCGCATTCGCGTACGTCGACTCGCAGGGCCGCCGGCGTCTGCCGATCCACGACGCGTCCCACGTGCGCAACGCGCTGGCGCGATTCGATCAGACTGCGTTCGAGGACGATGTCACCCGCGAGCGCGCTCGCCAGCGACTGCTCCGGGCGGCGAAGAAGTACGGCATCGTCCCGATCGGGTTTTTCGATGGACAGCTCCGCAAGGAGCGCCTGCAGACCGAGATCAAGGCCCGTGCGCGGGACATAGCGAGCCTGCCACGCGGCACGGTGACGTTCCTGCTCACCGACATCGAAGGTTCGACGGGTCTGACGCAACAGCTCGGTGATCGCTACGCGACGGTGCTGCGTGACGTGAGGGCGCTGATCCGGAAGAGCGTGCGCGACGCCGGTGGCCACGAGGTCGACGCGCGGGCGGACGAGTTCTTCGCTGTTTTCCGGAAGCCTGCGCGGGCGATCGACGCTGCCGTTCGGATGCAGCGGTCACTGGAGAAGCGCGAGTGGCCCGACGCGGCCCGGGTATGCGTTCGCATCGGAATCCACACCGGCCGCACGACGCTCACCGAGACCGGGTACGTTGGTATCGCAGTGCATACGGCCGCTCGCGTGTGCTCCGCCGGACACGGCGGCCAGATCCTGCTCTCGTCGGCGTCGCGCGACGCGCTCGAGGGAAGGAAGCCAGACGGCATCGCGTTCCGGACCCTTGGCCAATACGCCCTCGCGGGCCTGCCAGAACCGGAGGCGCTGTTCCAGCTTCACGCGGCCGACCTCCGCGCAAAGTTCCCGAAGCTGCGCACGAACGCGGTCAGGGCGCGTCTCTCGGCTTCGCGCACGCGCTGAACTGATTTGCGCACGCCGCTCAGTTTTGGGCCGATCCTCGCGGCCGCCGGGTGGCTCGCCGTTGTCGCCGCACTGGGGTGGCTCGATGACCAGACCGGCCCGAGCTACGCCTTCGACTTCGTATACCTCCTGCCGGTGCTGGCCGCGGCCTGGCTCCACGGGCAGATCGTGGGTCTGACCGTGGCGGTGGGTGCGAGCGTGGCG
>JANMSU010000089.1:0-1991 GCA_031389835.1 Chloroflexota bacterium | reverse complement strand
GCTTTCACCAGCCTGCGTCGCAACCACGCGTCCGTCGTGAGCCGCAGCGCGGCCGCGAGCGGGCGGACTCGCCCGGGTGGGACGAACAATCCCGCCTCGCCGACGATCGCTCGCACGGACGCGATGTCCGCGGCGACGATGGGCAGGCCGCACATCAGCGCCTCCGCGAATACGATCCCGTAGCCCTCGCGCTCCGTGGCCAGTGCGAAGACGTCCGCATCCGCGTAGCGTCGCGCAAGCGCCCGCTCCCCGAGAGCACCGTGGATGACGACGCGACGTGCGAGCCGGTGTGACCTGATGAGGTCCAGGACGTCGTCGCGGTATGTGCCGGTGCCGGTGTCGCCGACGAGGTCGAGCTGCATCTCCGGCACGTGGGCGGCCGCTCGGACCAGCGTCGCGATGCCCTTCGCTGAAGACCAGTTCGCGACCGCGAGGACGCGCAGCCGCGTGCGACCTCGGCGCCTGTGAGCGAGGTGGGGGACACCGTCGGATCCCGGCGGGATGACCGCGAGGCGCGACCGAGGAACGCCGGCGCGCGCAAGAGTGCGAGCAAGCTCGGGACTTACCGCGACGACGCGGTCGGCCGCTCGAAGCAACGCGTCGGCCCCGCGCCCGGTGGACGGCATGTGCATGAGCGCCACGAGGCGCGCCCGCAGGATCTGGCGGATCCATGGCAGCAGCGGCGCGGCGATCGGGATCGCGATGCTGTCGATCACGACGACGCTTGGCTTTACGCGCGCCAGTGCCGCGCGCGCCTGCGCGGTCGATGTGACGGCGACGATCCGGAGCGGCACGCCGGCGCGGCGACAGGCGCGGTCCAAGCGCCAGTCGTAGAGGTTGCCGCCCGTGCGGCGCGCGAGGTCGCCGCTCACGAGCAACACGGCTCCGTTATTCGTAGGTGAGGATCACCTGCACGCTTTCCTCGGGGCGCTGATCCACCAGCTCGTAGGCCTCCGCGGCGCGAGCGAAGGGAATGCGGTGCGTGATGAGTGGACCGATGACGAGCTCGCCGAGCAGCGAAACAGCGGTGTCCATTCGCCGCTGCCGGTCCCAGCGCGGCGCAAGGGCAGGATCGAGCTGCGAGACCTGAGAGCTCACCAGACGCAGCCGCGCGCGATGGAAGCGCGAGCCGAGATCGAGGCTCACCGGCTTGCTGCCGTACCACGAGCACACGACCACTGCGGCCTGGAAAGCGGCCGCGTCGATCGCGAGCTGTAGCGCGTCGGCATTCCCGCTCGCCTCGATCACGACGTCGGCGCCTCGGCCGTTGGTACGGGCCGCGATCCGCGCGAGGGCCTCGTCAGGGGCGACCGTTTCGTCCGCTCCGCAGCGCAGCGCGAGCTCGCGGCGGAGGGCGATGGGCTCCACGGCCGTGACGCGCGCGCCCGCGAGGTTCAGGAGCTGGGTCACGAGCAGGCCGACCACACCCTGGCCGAACACGGCGACCTCTTCGCCGAGGCGCGGGTGCGCGTCGAGGACGACGTTCAGCGCCGTCTCGCAGTTCGCGAGGAACACGCCCACCTCCGGTGGCAGTCGCGGCGGGAGGCGCACGGCTGCGGATGCACTGACGACGTACTCCTGCTGATGCGGGTGGTGCACGAAGACCAGATCGCCCGGAGCCAGTGAGGCGCCCGCGCCAACCTCGACGACACGGCCGACGCTGGCGTAACCGAACTTGATCGGAAACGCATAGCTGCCCGCGAGCGTCGGCAGATCGAGTGCGAGGTCCGGCGGCACCTGCCCGCGGAACACGAGCATCTCCGTACCGTGCGATAGACCAGACGCGATGGCGCGAACGCGGACCTCGCCGGGTCCGGGCCCGCGCAGGGGCTCCTGACGCAGCTCGACCTCGCGAGCGCGCGGGAACCACACGCTCGTGGCGGTGACGGTCACGCGCTCTCTCGCATGTCCCCCCATTGTGGTTCCCCGTAGAAGATCAGGTCTTCGCCACAGGTGACGAAGCGTGCGCGCGAGAACGTGAGCGCCTCGCG
>JANMSU010000046.1:0-2705 GCA_031389835.1 Chloroflexota bacterium | reverse complement strand
CGCGCCTGGCGAATGGTCTCGCGACGGTCGTCGGCGAGCGCGGCGTGCGCCTCTCCGTGGGTCAGCGCCAGCGTGTCGCGATCGCGCGGGCGCTGTTGCGCGACGCGCCGATTCTCCTGCTCGACGAGGCGACGTCGTCGCTGGACAACGAGAATGCGGTCCGCGCGCTCGACGGTCGATAGGCGGTGGGCGATCACGATCGTGGTGCGCCCGCGCATCAACCGGTCCAGCGCCTGCTGCACGAGGTACTCGCTCTCGTTGTCCAGCGACGACGTCGCCTCGTCGAGCAAGAGGATCGGCGCGTCGCGCAACAGCGCCCGCGCGATCGCGACACGCTGGCGCTGACCCACGGAGAGACGCACGCCGCGCTCGCCGACGATCGTCGCGAGACCGTTCGGCAGACGCGCGATGAACTCGGACGCGTTCGCTGACCGCGCGGCCTCGTCGATCTCGGCGTCGGTCGCGTCGAGGCGACCGTAGCGGATGTTCTCCCGGATCGTGTCCGCGAAGAGGATCGGCTCCTGTGGCACGACGGCGATCTGCTCGCGGAGGGAGCGGATCGTGACGTCACGCAGGTCGTGGCCGTCGACGACGATCCGGCCGCTGACCGGGTCGTAGAAGCGACCGACAAGGTTCACGAGTGTCGTCTTTCCGGCACCCGATGGCCCGACCAGCGCTGTCGTCTCGCCCGGCTGGAACGTCGTCGTCACGCCGTCCAGGACCATCGGCTCCGGGCCCGCGGGGCCGTACCGGAAGCCGACCTCCTCAAAGCGGATCTCGCCGCGCACCGGCGGCAGCGCCGCCGCAGCCGGTGCGTCCTGGATCTCGGTCGTGGTGTCGAGCAGCGCGAAGATCCGGTCGGCCGCGCCGAAGGCCTGCTGCACCTGCGTCCATTGGCCGGCGAGCATCCCCACGGGACCAGCGACCATGCTCATGTAGAGCAGGAACGCGACGAGCATGCCGGCGGTCATCTCGCCCCGCGCGACCTCGTGACCTCCGTACCAGAGCACGATGATCGACGAGAAGAAGCCGAGGAAGCCGATGATCGGGAACATCGTCGCGGCGATGCGCGAACGCTCGATCGTCTTTTTGAACGTGAAGAGCAGCTTTTCGTGGAAGCGCGCGGCCTCGTACTCCTCGCGCGTGAACGCCTGGACGACGCGTACCTCTGCGATCGCCTCCTGCAGCACGCCGACCGCCTCGCCCTGCGCGTCTTGCGCCTCGCGCGAGAGATCGCGGATCTGACGGCCCATGCGCTGACCCAGGATCGCGATCGGTGGCGCTACGACGAGCGTGAGCAGCGCGAGCCGCCAGTTCATGAGGAAGATGACGGCGATGCCGCCGACGAGGGTGAGGACCTGCCCCAGGACCTGGATGATGGTCTGCGTCACGACTCCGTGGACCAGCGTCGCGTCGCTGGTCACGTGCGACATCAGCTCGCCTGTCTTGCGGCGATTGAAGAATGACAGCGACAGAGACTGCATGTGGCGCACGATCGCCATGCGCAGGTCGAAGATCACCTTCTCCCCGGTGTAGGCCATCACGAATTGGCGGACGCCGTCGATGACGGCGCGCACCAGCAGCACGAGGACCAGACCGGCGATCAGAACGTCGAGCGACCCCTCGTCGCGAAGGCCGAGATCGATAACACGCTGGACGACCTGCGGCCATACGAGGCCGAGAAGGGTGGAGACGACAAGCAGTACCGCGGCGAACGCGAGGTTCCATTTGTATGGTCCGACGTACTGCAGGAGTCGCCGATACATCGAGAGCGACGGTCGCTTGCCATCGCCGCGTCCCCCGGAACCCCACATGAAGACGTGCATCCCGCCGCCACCGGGGCCCATTCCCATCACTGGCTCAGCGTAAGGCAGCGCCCGCCGGTGCGAAGTGTCGCGCTCGTCACCTCCCGAGCCAGACCTGCACGTACGTCTCGACGCCGATCGCGTGTGGTGCGAGCCCGCGTACCTTTTTCGTCGCCGCGCCGAATACCTCGGCGTGGATCAGTGGGATCCGCGCCGCGTCCTGCTGGATGAGCTTCGATGTCTGCTTGTACAGCGCGGTCCGCTTGCTCGTGTCCGCCTCGTAACGCGCGCGACGAAGAAGCTCGCGCACGACGTCGCCGGCCCACGCGCCACCCTCGGGAAAGAACGAGTCGGGGTCAGCGCTCTCTCCCGTTGCGTCACCGACCCAGAGCGGATAGCGGCCGGCGCGGCTGTCGATGCGGAACGCGACCGGTTCCGCCGCGCGCAGCGTGACGTTTATTCCGATGCGCGCGAGATCCGCCGCGACGCTCTCCGCGACCCGCCTCGGATCCGGGTACTGGGCACGCCACGTGGACGGGTAAAGGAGCTCGGTCGCGAACCCGTTCGGCAGACCCCCATCCGCGAGGAGGCGCTTCGCGGCCGCGACGTCGTAGCGGTAGAACTCCACGACGCTGTCGTCGTAGCCAAGCATTCCCGGCGCGAGAAGCTGCGAAGCCGGCAGGCCGCCGCCGCTATAGAGCACCGCTGCCATCAACGGCTTGTCGATCGCCATCGCGATCGCGCGCCGGACCTCGATCTTTTCGAACGGTGCCGCGGTCCCGGTGATGCCGAGGTAGGTCGCGTTGAACGCCGGCCGCGCCACGAGCTGCAGGTTCGGGTCGGCCTTCACCGTCGGGAGCGCGGCTGGCGTAAGGTCACGGATCGTGTCGACACTTCCAG
>JANMSU010000041.1:0-11435 GCA_031389835.1 Chloroflexota bacterium | reverse complement strand
CGATCACCGTTCGCTCGGCCTCGGTCTCCTCGACCGAGATGAGCGCGTTGCGCATGCGATCCGACTCGAGCTCGAGCGCGGTCTTGTATCGCTCCTTCGGGACAGTCTCGAAGTAGCAGGTCACGTCCTCGCTGGTGAAGGCGTTCCACTGCGCGCCGTAGCGCGCGAGCAAGCGGTCGAGATCGCCCTTGGGATGCTTTGGCGTGCCCTTGAAGAGCATGTGCTCGAGGAAATGAGACATGCCGGTGGTGCCGGGAACCTCATTGCGGCCGCCGACGTGGTACCAGCCCCACAGCGACACGCCGGGCGCGTGCCGCGCTTCGCGCGCGTACAGCACCAGCCCGTTGTCTAGGCGACGCGTCGCCGGGGCGTCAGTGATTGTTGGGATAGATCGATTTTAGGTGTCGCGGCGCGGACCGTCGCAAAGCTAGCCCCGGCCTCGTTCGAGCAGCACGACCATGAGGACCGCCGGCAGCACGAGAGGCTCGAGGCGAGAGGGCAGCGGTGCCTCCTGCTCGATGATGAAGCGGCGCTCGATCAGCGACGGGCGCTTACGCATTCGCAGAACGGTCACGCCGTCGGTGCCGTCGATGAGATACGTGGGGTTGATCCATTGCTGGATCACGAAACCGAGGAACGGGATCTCGCCGATGAGTGTGTCCATGACCTTCACCCACGCATCCTGCTCGTGAACGAGACCAACGGCGTCGCCGGCCAGGTCGATGATGTCGTACGTCGCCTTCCAGAACGTGCGCATCCCGCGCTGGCGGACCGCGCCGAGCGGCCGGCCGTCCGCGGCGACGATCGAGTACGTCGCGCCGATGTCGAAGATCTGATTCGCCTTGATGTTGTAGACCGGCCGCGTCTGCTCCTCGTCGGCGAAGATCGTGACGTCTTCTTTGAGCCTGAACGCTCTTTGCTTCACGTAGCTGACGAGCTGTCCCGTCGCGTCGACGACGCGTATGTACGAGCTGATGGTGAGGAACTTGAACGTGAGCGTGAGCGGGTAAGCGACCCGCATCACTGCACGCCAAATTTCGCGCCGACCACGGATCGCGTCGCGGTACCGGCGACCTGCGAGGCATGTACGCCAGGGTCCTCGCGGAACTCCTCGAAGACAGCGGCGAATGCGATCGACGGCTGCTCGAAGGACGCGAAGCCAATGAACCAGCCGTTGGGATCACCCGACGACGTTTCCGCGGTGCCGCTCTTCCCCGCGACGGACACTGGGAACCCGCGGAACGGGAAGAACACTGTGCCGTCGGCATCAGCGACCACGGCACGCATCCCGTCCCGGATGAGCGAAAGGTCGGTCGGGATGCTCGCGGCGCGCCCGAGCTCGGCCTTCTCGAACTTCCTCACCACGGCGCCGGAGCGATCGCGGAACTCGGTGACCAGGCGCGGCTTCCACACGATCCCGTCGCTCGCGAGCGCCGATGCGTAGTTCGCCATCTGAAGCGGCGTCGCGAGGAGGAAGCCCTGTCCGATCGCGAGGTTCGTCGCATCGCCGGGATTCCACGTCTTGTCGGTCGGGCGCGCCGCTTTCCAGGCCGGACTGGGCACGATCCCTTCGGCCTCCAGGACGAAGTCGATGTCCGTTGCCTTCCCGAGACCAAAGCTCTTCGCCGCGTTCGGCAGCAGATCGGTGTTGCGGTCGTTGAGCCGCCGTCCGAGCTCGTAGAAGAACGTGTTGCAGGAGCGCGCGAGCGCGGTGCGCAGGTCGATCGGGCCGAGATTGCCCGTCTCGTGGTTGAGCTGGGCCCACTGCTCGCCATAACCCGTCCACCGCGCGGGGCAATCGATGCGGTCACCCCACTTGTAGAGGCCCTCCTTCATCGCGGCGGCGGCGGTGATGGGCTTGAAGGAGGAGCCGGTCGCGTACTGCCCGAAGGTCGCGCGATTGAAAAGCGGCTTGCGCGCGTCCGCGGTGAACCGCGCGATGTTGAGCGCGTCGGCGTTCGCGAACGCGTTGAGATCGAACGTCGGCCGGCTCGCCATCGCGAGGATCTCTCCGGTCCAGGGATCCTCGGCGACGAGAGCGCCTTTGCGGTCGCCGAGCGCGTTCTCCGCCGCGAGCTGCAGCGCCGGATCGAGCGCAAGCACGACGTCCATTCCCTGCACCGGCGCTCTCTCGCCAAGCACCTCGGCCACGTCGCCGTTGGGCTCGATGATCGTCAGCCGCCAGCCGTATGTCCCGCCCAGCACGTCGTCGAGCGTGTCCTCAAGTCCACTGTTCGCCTTGCCGATCAGGTCGCCGGCCTGCACGCCACGACCGGCGCGCTTCTGCGCCTCCGCCTCGCTGGCCTCCGCCAGATAGCCGAGCGTCTGCGATGCGAGTCCCGTCGGATAGCTGCGCACGCGCGTGGGCTGCAGCTGAACGCCTTCGATGACGGTCAGCCTCGGCCGCGCGGCCGTGAGGGATGGGCCTGCGATGGTCCGGATCGGAACGAAAGTGTCGGCGCGTACCCACGACTGGTGGAGCTTCGCCTTGATCTCGTCGGGTTTCAGTCCGAGGATCGGCGCGAGGCTCGTCGCGAGGCCATCCTCGGAGCGCATCTGTCCCGGCACCACTCCAACGGTGGCGCCGTCGATGAAGGTCGCAAGCTCAGTGCCCTCACGCGCGATGATCCGGCCGCGCGACGTGGCGACGCGCGTCATCCGCACCAGCCGGCCCGCGGACAGCTTGGGCAGGATCGCCTCCGGCGTCCACGAGATACGCCACACGGCCTTGTCCTGCTCCCCCACCATCACGAGCGACAGGGTCGTGCTGCGTGTGAAGTCGCCGACGCGCGTCGTGTGAAAAGTGACAACCAAAGGTACGGTCGCGCTGCGCGGATCCGGGGAGCCATTCGGCAGCTTCTCTCGTGTCGATGGCCCGGTCGTCGCCTCGAGCGAGCGGAGCGTCATCGCCTCGGCGATCAGCGGAAGCCGCTCGAGGAAGCCCTCCTGCCCGACGCGCTGGCGCGACTCCTCCGTGAGGAGGTCCCACATCTCTTTGTATTGCGCCTTCGACCACGCCTCCGCGTACGCCTTCGCGACCGGATCGGGCGACGGAGGCAGCGCTTCGCAAGCGGAGGCCACCGCCAGCGCGGAATACAGGATCGGGATGAAGAAGCGGCGCACCGCTAGTAGCCGGCCGCGTTGCCCTCGCGGCGAGGATCCGCGCCACCACTGAACACACCGTTCTCGTCGATCGCGATGGCCTGCGCGCCGCCGGTGACATCGGCCCAGTCGCCGACGAGCGCGATGTCATGACCCTTGGCCGCGAGGCCCTTACGTGTCTGTTCGGAAAAACGGTTCTCGATCTTCAGCGCGCGGCCCGACTCGTGATACCAGCGCGGCTCCTCGATCGCGCGCTGGACATCCATGGCGTGGTCGATGAGCGCGACCGCGAGCTGGAAGTTCGTCTGCACCTGCGCATGACGTCCCGGCGTGCCGAACACGAGCCGAGGGGTCACGCCGTCGAGCGCGATCACGGTGTTCAAGGTGTGGATCGGTCGCTTGCCGGGTGCGAGCGCGTTCGGTGACGCGCCGTCGAGCGAGAACCCGGTCAGGCGGTCATTCAGCATGATGCCGGTGTCCGGCACCATGCACGCCGCGCCGAACTCGCTGAAGACGCTCTCGATGAGCGAGACCGCGTTCCCGTCGCGGTCCACGATCGCCATGTAGGTCGTGTCCGTCGCCAGCACGGCGAGCTGGCCCGCTTCGGTGCGGTCGCTCGACCTGCTCGGTATCGCTCGGCGACGTGAGGCGACGAAGGGTCCGTCGAAGAGGCGCTCGACATCGAAGCGCACCTGTTGCGGATCGCCCGCGTAAGCATCACGGTCCGCGAAGGCCATCTTCTTGATCTCCACCATCTGGTGCACGAGCTCGGCGCTCCCCCAGGCGTGCTCCTTCAGGTCGAGGCCCTCCGCGATCGCGAGCTCCTCCAGCAGGACGTGGCCCTGCGAGACCGGCGGCTGCCCGAAGACGCGCAGCCCCCGATAGGTCACCGCGATCGGCTCGGGTCGGTCGGTCGCGTGAGCGCCGAGATCCTCGAGCGTGATGTGACCGCCCATCGTTGCGAGCCCCTCAGCGAAGCGCGCGCCGAGATCGCCCCCGTAGAAGGCCGTCGTCCCCTCCGAGACGACCTCGCGGAGCGTTTGCGCGAGATCGGTCTGCTGCAGGATCTCGCCGGCGCGCGGCAACCGGCCGCGCGGACCGAACACACGGTGGCTCTCCTCATCGAGGCGCGCCCCACTGTCGACGAATCCCTCCGCGAGGCCGTCGCTGACCGGGAAGCCCTCTTCGGCGTACTGGATCGCGGGCGCGAGGGCGCGCTCCAGACCCAGCCGGCCGTGGTCACTTATGAGATCGGCGAACGCCGCCAGGACGCCCGGCACGGTCGCGACGCGCGGGCCGCCTTTCGGATAACCGTCCGGGAATGACTCCCGATCGACCGATCTCGGGGCCGCGCCCGATCCGTTGTACGCCCGCACTTCGCGCGTTCGCGCGTCGTAGACCAATGCGAACAGATCGCCGCCGATCCCGGTGCGGTGGGGTTGTGTGACCGTGCAGACGGCCGCCGCCGCGACCGCGGCGTCGACCGCGCTGCCGCCCTCGCGCAGCACCGCGAGCCCCGCGGCGGTCGCAAGATGGTTGTCGGTCGCGACAAGTCCGCTCACCGAGCGGATCGTCGGACGCGTGGTCACAGGAAGATGCTATTCGCTGTTGCCGCTCACACGAGCAGGCCGAGGAGCAGTCGCGCGATCAGCGCGGTAGCGACTGCGATCGCCAGGCCGAATGCCAGCGAGCCTCGCGGCCTTGGCACGAGGGGCATGAGCGCGAGAGCCAGTGCCGTGAGCGTGAGGTGGGGGCTACCGTCGGTGAGCAGCGCGCCGAAGAGGACGTAGCCGATGCCTGCCCACGCGATCGACGCCGGACCCTCGACCAGCACGACGAGCGCGCACACCGCAGCCGCGGCGACGGCACCCCAGAGGACCAGCTCGGCCGCGCTGACGCCAAAGCTGCCGCCCGTCTCGCTGTAGGCGAGCACACCCATGATGAGCGCGTCGATACCAGCGACGAACGCCCTGGCTCTGCGCGACATCGGCGCAGGCTAACCGCCGCTTGTTCACCTCGCGTGGCTAGCGAGCGGGCGACGGCCGCAGATCGTTACAAGCCGTGCGCCGCGGGCTCGGTAACTGGCAGCGCCTTTGCTCTGAACGACCCTCATACGGCAGACGGAGGACTTAGATGGACGCTCTGACCCTACTGATCGAGGACCATAAGAAGGTCAAGAAGCTGATGGCCGACATCGAGAAGACGACCGAGCGAGGCGTCAAGACGCGCGAGGAGCTCTTCACCAAGCTCGTCAGCGAGCTGACCGTGCACGAGCAGATCGAGGAGCAGATCTTCTACCCCGAGGTCAAGGAACGAGCGAAGACGAAGAAGCTCGAGGATCTCGTGACCGAGTCCTACGAGGAGCACCACTTCGTCGACCTGATCAAGGCCGAGATCCAGGGAACACCCTTCGAGGCCGAGGAGTGGGCCGCGAAGTTCAAGGTCATGAAGGAGAACATCGAGCACCACGCCGACGAGGAAGAAGAGGAGAAGATGTTCCCGAAGATCCGCCAGGTCTTCGACAAGAGTGAGCTCGAGGACATGGGCATGCGGATGCAGGAGCTCAAGGAGCAGCTGATGTCAGGTGCTCCGGTCGAGGAGCGCAGCCGGGGCTGACGTTCGGCACCGTCCAGCGACTCCGGTTCGACGGCGATGTGCTGACCGTCAACGTCGATCGAGGCACCCTGAGGTCTGCGCGCGAGATTTGCGTACCAGCTTCAGCGCGCCGGTTCCTGCCCCAGGAAGATGCGCGTGTAGCCCCACGGCTCGCCCGGACGAAGCGGCTCAGGCGTGGTGCCGTCGAGATTGATCAGCATCGCCTGCTCGTCGCATGCGAACCGCTTTGGGCAGACCGGGCACTCGGCGGCACTCTTCTCGGGGAGACGACCGAGGCTGACGAGCGTAAAGCCGCAGCGCTCGAAGAACTCGGGCACCAGCGTCAGCGCGAACACGCGCCGCAGCTCGAGCTGCTTTGCCCTCTGGACGCACGCATCCACGAGGGCCTTCCCCACTCCGCGGCCGGACGTCTCGGGCCGCACGGCGAGCGACCGGATCTCGGCGAGATCGGGCGTCAGCGCCGCGAGCGCGCAGCAGCCGAAAAAGCCATCGTCCTCAGCGACCACGTAGTCGCCGAGGTGCTCCAGCAGGAACTCGCGTGAGCGCGACAGCATCAGGTCCTGTGCAGCGTATCCGTCGATGAGTGCCCGCATCGCGTCGACATCCTCCGCGCGCGCTGGCCTGATGCGGAGTGTCACGCGCGTAACGCGGCGCGAGCTTCCTCGATCGCCGCGCGCACGCGTTCCGGCGCGGTCCCGCCGGGCGACGATCGCGAGGCGAGAGATCGCGAAACATCGATCTCATCGACGGCTCCGTCGCCGAACCGCGGATCGACGGCGCGCAGTTCGGCGATCGTGATGCCGGCCAAATCCTTCTTCGCTGCGAGGCGTCCGCGCACGAGGCGAGCCACGCTCTCGTGCGCTTCGCGGAACGGGACGCCGTTCCGCGCCAGGTGATCGGCGAGATCGGTCGCCGTCAGCATGCCGCGCTCGGTCGCGCGGCGCATCGCGTCGCGATCGAAACGCAGTCCGCCGACGACCAGCGCGAGAGTCTCCAGCGCCGGGATGATCGTCGCCGCGTCGTAGAGGGGCACCCGGTGCTCCTGGAGGTCGCCGTCGTAGGCGAGTGGCAGGCCCTTCAGGGTGGTGAGGACAGCAACGAGGTCGCCGACGATGCGACCCGCGCGACCACGCACGAGCTCGGCGACGTCGGGGTTCTTCTTCTGCGGCATGATGCTCGACCCCGTCGCGTGCTGGTCCGAGATCTCCGCGAACGCGAACTCGGCGCTCGTCCAGAGGACGAGCTCCTCCGCGAAGCGCGAGGCGTGAACGGCAACGAGCGCGCAGACGTAGGCGAAGTCGGCGACGAAATCGCGGTCGGCGACGGCATCGATGCTGTTGCGGAACGTTCGCGGCAGATCGAGCTCGCGCGCGACCGTGGTCGGATCGACCGGATAGGGCACGCCCGCGAGGGCACCGGCACCGAGCGGCGACACCGCCGCCCGCTCGCGCGCCTCGTTCACGCGCATCCGGTCGCGCCGTAGCGCCTCGACATGCGCCAGAAGATGGTGCGCGAGCGACACGGGCTGCGCGCGCTGGAGGTGCGTGTATCCGGGCATCACCGTGTCGACCTCGGCTGAAGCGCGCTCGACGAGGGCTCGCGCAAGCGCGAGGAGAGCGGCGTCGAGACCGTCGAGCAGCTCGACGACGAGCAGGCGTAGATCCAGCGCGATCTGATCGTTGCGGCTCCGGCCAGTGTGCAGCTTCCCCCCGACCGCGCCCACGCGCTCGGTCAACACGCGCTCGACCGCGGAGTGCACGTCCTCCGCGTCGGCGGGCCACGCGAAGCTGCCATCCTTGATCTCGGTCGAGATGCGCTCGAGCTCGCGCACCAGCGTCGCCGCCTCGTCCTTCGCGATGATTCCCTGACGGCCCAGCATCCGCGCGTGCGCGATGCTGCCGCGCACGTCGTGCGATGCGAGACGCTTGTCGAGCTCGAGCGACGCCGTGAAGTCGCGCACCTTTGGATCGAGCGCGCCCTCGAAGCGTCCCTTCCACAGGTCCTTGCTCACTTGGTGCGCTTCTTCGCCTTCGGGGCCTCGAGCGACTTCCGCGGCACGTCGAGCATAGCCTCGCTTCCCTCACCCCAGAGCGCCTGCGTCCGAGCCTGCGTGCGCAGCGGCAGGCCGAAGACGGTGATGAAGCCTTCCGACGCCTTGTGATCGAACTGGTCGCCCTTTCCGTACGTCGCGAGCGCGGTGGAGTACAGCGAGTGCGGTGAGCGGCGGCCGGCGATGGTCGCCGCCCCGCGGTGGAGTCGCACGCGTATCTCGCCGCTCACGAAGCGCTGCGTGCTTCGCACGTACGCCGCAAGGTCCTGATGGTGCGCGGTGAACCACAGGCCGTTGTAGACCAGATCGGCGTACTCCTGCGCGAGCTTCGCCTTGAAGCGGAGGGTCTCCTTCGTGAGCACCATGTCCTCGAGCGCGCGGTGCGCGGCGTGAAGGATCACCGCCGCGGGCGCCTCGTAGATCTCGCGCGACTTGATCCCCACCAGCCGGTTCTCGATCTGATCGATGCGTACGACGCCGTAGTTCCCGCCGAGCTTGTTCAGGCGCTCGACGAGCTCAACTCCTTCGAGCGCTTCGCCGTCAAAACTGATCGGCAGCCCCTCGCGGAAGCCGATCACGATCTCGCGCGGCTTCACCGGCGCCTCGTCCGGATCGACGGTCCACTGAAATACGTCGCGAGGCGGCGCGCCCCACGGGTCCTCGAGGACGCCGGCCTCGATCGACCGTCCCCAGAGGTTCTCGTCGACGCTGTATGGGCTCTTCTTGGTTGCCTCGACGGGGATGCCCCGCTCGCGCGCGTATTCAATCTCCTCGTCGCGTGTCATGTTCATGCCCCCGCGCATCGGAGCGATCACCTTGAGATCCGGCGCGAGCGCGCCGACCGCGAGGTCGAAGCGCACCTGGTCGTTGCCCTTGCCGGTGCAGCCGTGCGCCACGAAGCGCGCGTTCTCCGCGCGCGCCGCGTCGACGAGGAGCTTCGCGAGCAGCGGGCGCCCCAGCGCGGTCGCGAGCGGATAGCGCTCCTCGTACAGAGCGCCGGCCTGTAGTGCCGGCCACACGAAGAACCGCACGAAGATGTCGCGTGCGTCCTGCACGATCGCTTTGCGCGCGCCGCTCGCGATCGCCTTCTTCTGGATCTGCTCGAGATCGCGCACCGAGCCCAGGTCGCCGGTGCAGGTGACGACCTCGAAGCCATGAGTCTCACGCAGCCAAGCGACCGCGACGCTGGTGTCGAGGCCGCCCGAGTACGCGAGGACGCATGTCTCTCCCTTGTGCTGCTGGGTCATGCCTTCTCCCTCCGAGCGATCCCGAACGCGGTCAGTCGCGTGAGCAGCGAACGGGCGTGCCGTTCCGTCGACGTCGCGACGAAGACGGTGTCGTCGCCGGCGAGCGTGCCGAGGATCTCCGTGAGCCCCGACGCGTCCAGCGCCGCGCCGAGCGCGTTCGCCGTGCCGGGCGCGGAGCGCAGGACGACCATGTTGGCGGCGATGGCGGCCTCGACCGGGTAGTCCTCGCTGAATCGACGCAGACGATCGGTGCCGCCGCCCTGGCTCACCGCGGACGGCGGCGCGTAGATGTGCGCGCCGTCGCGCGCGACCTTCACCAGTCCGAGCTCGACGATGTCGCGCGAGACCGTGGCCTGTGTGGCCGGGAACCCCGCGCCCTTGAGCACGCGGACCAGCTCCTCCTGCGTGGAGAGGCGGTGCTGCCGAACGAGGCGCACGAGCGCCTGTTGCCGATGATGCTTGCGCGCGAGCGCTTCCCTCACGCTGCCGCCTCGAAGACCGTCCCCACCGGCTCGCCGGTGAGCAGCTTCTCGATCGCCTCAGCGCCGCGCGCAGCGACGATCGCGGCGCGGCAACCGGCGCCCGCCGCGATAAGGCACGCCTCGACCTTGGGGACCATGCCGCCCTCGATGGTTCCGTCGTCGACCAAGGCCTTCGCACTGGTCGCGTCGAGCGATGCGATGACCCTTCCATCTTTTGAGCGCACGCCCGGCACGTCGGTCACGAATACGAGCAATCGCGCGCCGAGGCTCGCGGCGAGCGCGCCAGCCGCCGCATCGCCGTTCACGTTGAGCACCTCGCCGTCCTTCTTATCCAGCGCGGCTGGCGCCACGACCGGAACGCGGCCGGCCTCGAGGAGCTCCTCGAGCAGCGCGCTGTCGACGAGCGTCACGCGACCGACCAGCCCGAGCTCGGCCTCCTCGCGTTCGGCGCGGAGCATCCCGCCGTCGATGCCGGAAAGGCCGACGGCCGGCACGCCGCGCGCGATGAGCGCGGCGACGATGCGCGAGTTCGCGAGCCCCGTCAGCGTCGCGAGGGCGACGTCGCGCGTCGCCGCGTCCGTCACCCGAAGTCCGCGGACGAAGCGCGTCTCGAGGCCGAGGCGCCCCGACCACTCGGTGGCGAGCGGTCCACCTCCGTGAACCACGACGAGCGAGTGTCCCGAGTCGTTCAACGTCGCGACGACGTCGAGCGCCGCGGCCTCATCACCCTGAACGGACCCGCCGATCTTCAGCACCACGACGTCACTCACGTCATGTACTCGGCGTTGATGCGCACGTACTCCGCGGAGAGATCGCAACCCCACGCGACCGCCTGACCATCGCCGAGACCGAGCGTCACCTCGATCTCGATCTCGGCGGCGGCGAAGAGCGCGCGCACGTCCCCATCCGCGACCTCGACCGGCGCGCCGTTCCGATAAACGAAGAGATCGCCAATGCGCACGCTGGCGCGCCGGTCATCGACGCGCGCGCCGGAGCGACCAGCGGCTGCAAGCACGCGCCCCCAGTTCGGATCGGCGCCGTGGATCGCGGTGCGCACCAGATTCGAGTTCGTGATGGTCCGCGCCGCGAGGCGCGCGTCGGCGGCCGAGGCGGCGCCGCGAACGCGTACCTCGAACACCTTCGTGGCTCCTTCGCCGTCCGCGACGATCATCCGCGCCAGGTCGGCACACACCGTGTGCACGCCCTCCTCGAACATCGCAAGGTCCGCCCCCTTCGGCGTCACGCCGGAGGCGCCATTCGCGAGCACGAGGAGCGTGTCGTTCGTGCTGGTGTCGCCATCGATCGAGATCGCGTTGAAGGTCGTGTCCGCGACGTGCGAAACGATCCGCTTCAGATCGCCGGAGTCCACCGCGGCATCCGTCGTGACGAACGCGAGGAGCGTGGCCATGTTCGGATGGATCATCCCCGCGCCCTTCGCGATCCCGCCGATCCGCACGGTGCCAGCCGAGAGATGCAACTCGCGCTCGGTCACCTTCGGTCGGGTGTCCGTCGTCATCATCGCGCGCGAGGTCGCGTCCCAGCCTTCTTCGGTGAGCTCGATGCCGGGAAGGACCGCTGCGATCCGCTCGATCGGAAGCTTGAAGCCGATGACCCCGGTGCTCGCGACCGCGACCTCGTCGGGGGTGCATTGAACGACCGCGGCGGCGGCTTCCGCCATCGCGATGGCGTCGCGCTCGCCCTGCTCGCCCGTGCACGCGTTCGCATTCCCGGAGTTCACGACGATGGCGCGCAGCGGCCCGCGGTCCACATGCCTGCGGGTCACGACGCATGGAGCGGCGATGACCTGGTTGGTCGTGAACACCGCCGCCGCCGTGCAGGGTCGCTCGGACACGATGAGCGCCACGTCGAGTCGCTCCGCGCGACCATGCTTCACGCCGGCCTTCGCCGCACCGGCTCGGAAGCCGTGCGCGAATGTGA